>CAILAQ010000889.1 GCA_903832165.1 uncultured Bacteroidota bacterium
CAGTCTTAAGGAAGCCATGTGGTTTGCCGGCTCTTGAATCCGCCGGTATCCCATCAAGATAGCGATCAGTGAGAAGTCCCTGTGCCAATGGGGAGAATGCGATGCATCCGATCATTTGATCCCGGAGAACTGTGGCAAGTCCTTCCTCGGCTCCGCGCTGGAACAGGGAATATTTTACCTGATGAATAAGGCAGGGCGTTCCCATCTCAGATAGGATGCGTGCGGCTTCCATAGTTTCTTGAGGCGGATAATTTGATATCCCCGCATAGAGGGCCTTGCCTGATCTGACGGCATGAGCAAGGGCACCCATTGTTTCGATGAGCGGTGTTGAGGGATCGTATCTGTGTGAATAGAAAATATCAACATAATCAAGATTCAGGCGGTCGAGGCTCTGATCCAGGGAAGCCAGTAAATATTTTCGGGATCCGTGATCGCCATAGGGGCCGGGCCACATGAGGTATCCTGCTTTGGTGCTGATAATCAACTCGTCGCGATAATGTTTGAGGTCTTTTTTGAGGATCTTGCCAAAATTGGATTCCGCTGATCCCGGAGGAGGACCATAGTTATTGGCTAAATCGAAATGGGTAATTCCTGCATCAAAAGCATGTCGGATAATATCCCTCCCGGTTTCAAAATCGTCCACACCACCGAAATTATGCCACAAGCCAACGGAAACAACAGGCAGCTTGACCCCGCTGTTGCCGCATTGCCGATAGGCCATTTTTTCGTACCGGTTATCTTGTGCTGTAAAATCCATTTTGATACTTATTTATGTAAAGATGTAAAAATATCACTGTTTCCCAAATTGAAAACCACCTTTCATAATTCCTTAAAATTGTTCTTAAATTGCGCATGGTTCGTGAAACCTGAAGGCGGGCCGGAAGTTGGATGAAGAAAATAGCTTTTATTCTTCATGGGAAAATGAGGGGTAAGAAATCGGTAAAAGAATCTCTGATTAAAATTTTTTCAGCAAATTACATTGTCCGGTTTTATGAAACCGTGCATCCCAGGCATGCTGAAGAGCTTTCCGTTAATGCCTTGAATGACGGTTGTGATTTTTTGATTTCTGTGGGTGGAGATGGTACCTTGCACGAGGTGGTTAATGGATTTCTTAAATCGGGAGGAAGAGGCAGATTCCAGTCCATATTAGGAGTATTGCCCTATGGAACCGGTAATGACTTTGCCCGTGGTATAGGAGTGACAAAAAACATTGATCAGCTCTCCGAAATGATTTCAAGAAATTCGTCGGCATTGCTGGATGCAGGCTGCATGGAGATTCACCTTTCTGACGGTTCAGTTAATACCTGTTATTTTGATAATATCGCTGATCTGGGCATTGGAGCAGATGTGGTGGTTCAGGTGAATGGGGTCAATCTGAGAAAAAAGATCCTCGGTGGAACACTTACGTTCTTTTTATCTGTTTTGACAACCTTTATAACTTTCAAGCCCAAAAATGTAAGAGTATCCTGGGATGGATTCGCCTGGGAAGGTAAAGTTCTCAGCCTGGTGGTCGCCAATGGCAGGTTTTTCGGCAGCGGATTGGGAGTGGCCCCTGATGCAAAGCTGGATGACGGGATGTTTGAGGTGGTAATTTTTGCCGATCTCAGTGTGATTGATTATCTTAAAAATTTTGCAAGAGTCAGAAAGAGCTTGAGGGTCATGCATCCCGAAGCACATTATTACCGGGCAAAAGAAATATATGTAGAACCTCTCGGTAATAAGGCAATTGTTGAGGCCGACGGGGAAATAGCAGGACAGGCACCTGTGCTTTACAAATGCCTGCCCGCTGCAATGCCGTTCTTGATCCCGTGATTGGGTTGGTAGAGACGCATAATTATGCGTCTCTACAAGACCTTCATTAAAGCTTCTACTGCCTTAGCCATAGCCTTATCGATTCCTGAAGCATCTTTGCCACCGGCTGTTGCAAAGAATGGCTGACCACCGCCACCACCCTGGATTTCTCTGGCACTGTCGCGGATGATATTCCCGGCGTGCAGACCATGACTTTCAATCAGGCTCTCGGATATCATCACGGTCAGAATCGGCTTGCCCTGAATGATGGATCCGATAACAAGATAGAGATTTTCTGTTTCTCCCTTAATCTGATAAGCCAGATCCTTTATCTGGGCAGCGTCAGGCAAATCAACCCGCTCACAAATGAGGTTTACCCCATTAAGTGGCTGAATGCGGCTCCTGAGATCATTCTTTATATGTTTAAGCTGCTCTTTATCAAACTGTTCTATTTTTTTTCGCAGCTGCTGATTGTCTTCCATCAGCAGGTTGACGGCCTCAACCAAGCCGTGATTTGATTTAAAAAGCAATTGGAGTTCGCGTACTGTTTTTTGCTGCTCCCTGATATTTTCTTCGGCCATTTGTCCGGCTTGTGCTTCAATTCTCCGGATCCCTGAGGCGATGCTGCTTTCAGAGGTGATACGGAAAAATCCGATCTGTCCGGTGGCTGCTACGTGCGTTCCCCCGCAAAGTTCAACGGATTCGCCGAAACGGATTACACGCACCTGGTCGCCGTATTTCTCGCCAAACAAAGCCATCGCACCCATTTCGCGGGCTTGGGCGATAGGTACAGCACGAAGCTCGGCCAGCGGAATGTTCTGCCGGATCATCCGGTTAACCAATATCTCCACCTGATCGGTTTCATCTTCAGTCATCTTCTGATAGTGCGAAAAGTCGAACCTTAGATAACCGGGATCAACCAGCGAACCTTTTTGTTCAACATGCTTGCCCAGAACGGTACGCAAGGCAAATTGAAGGAGATGCGCAGCCGAGTGATTGCGCATGGTATTAAGCCTGGAATTCTCATCCACTGAAGCAAAAAATACTGCTCCAGGATCTTTTGGCAGCTGGTCAGTGATATGTACAGTAAGGTTATTCTCTTTTTTAGTGTCGTCTATTTTCACCAGTTCACCGGCTGATTTCAATGTTCCTGTATCACCCACCTGGCCGCCACTTTCAGCATAAAACGGTGTTTTATCGAACACCAGCTGGAAGAAGGTTTTTCTTGGAGTTTTCACCTGCCTGTAGCGGGTGATTTTCACTTCCAGGGAAATCTGATCGTAGCCTACAAATTCCTGTTCTTCGCCATCCTGCAGTATGATCCAGTCGGCAGTTTCCTGTCCGGATGCCTGTCGCGATCTGGATTTCTGCTTGGCCATTTCTTCATGGAATTCAGGGATGTTTACCGTCATTCCTTTTTCGTGAAGGATTAGCTCAGTAAGATCAAGTGGAAATCCATAGGTGTCATATAATTCAAAGGCAGCTTTCCCGCTAAAAGGCAGATCTTTCGATTTCTGAGCATTAACCAGGTTTTCCAATGAAGTAATTCCGGATTCCAGTGTACGCAGGAATGAGCTTTCCTCCTCACCTATTACTCTGGATATGAGCTGCTGCTGATTGGCCAGTTCCGGGAATGCATCACCCATATTTTCGACCAGAACAGGAATGAGGCCTGTCATGAAGGGCTCCTTCAGATTCAGAAAGTTGAATCCGTAACGCACAGCCCGCCGAAGAATTCGCCTGATCACATAACCGGCGCCGGTATTTGAAGGAAGCTGCCCGTCGGCAATGGAGAATGCTATAGCCCGGATATGATCAGCAATAACGCGCATGGCGATATCCGATTCATTGGCTGCACCATATTTTATGCCGGTGATTTCAGCAAGTTTTCCAATCACCGGTTGAAAGATATCGGTATCATAATTCGATTGCTTTCCCTGCAGGGCCATCGTCAACCGTTCAAATCCCATGCCTGTATCCACATGCTGGTGAGGCAGCTGGACGAGAGTTCCGTCCGATCTCCTGTTATATTGTATGAATACAAGGTTCCAGATCTCAATCACCTGCGGATGTCCTTTGTTCACCAGGTGTTTACCATCAAGGGCGGCACGATCGGCATCTGATCGAAGGTCGACATGTATTTCCGAGCAAGGACCGCATGGACCGGTATCACCCATTTCCCAGAAATTGTCCTTTTTGGATCCTTCCAGGATTTTATCTGCATTCGTATGTTTAAGCCACAGGTTATAAGCCTCGTTATCCCGTTCGATGGATTCTGTTTTGTCCCCTTCGAATATTGTAACATAGAGTTTTTCAGGGGAGAGCCCCATCCAGACTACAAGAAATTCCCATGCCCAGTCGATCGCTTCGGTTTTAAAATAATCACCGAACGACCAGTTTCCCAGCATCTCAAACATCGTGTGATGGTAGGTATCATGACCAACTTCTTCGAGGTCATTGTGTTTTCCTGAAACCCGAAGGCATTTCTGCGAATTTGCCACTCGCAGGGATTTCGGAGTCTGGTTGCCGAGGAAAAAATCTTTAAACTGATTCATTCCGGCATTTGTGAACATCAGAGTCGGGTCATCTTTAACAACCATAGGTGCCGATGCTACAATAAGATGGCCTTTGGTTTCGAAAAAATCTTTGAATTTTTGCCGTATAATTTTGGAATTCATCAGGTTTGTCCTATATTACTGGTTTGAAGAAAGTGTTGCAAAGTTAGATATTTTCGATAATTTTGCACCTCTTATTGCGTTTAGTGCTAGTGAAAGTAGCGGATTAGTATGGCGAAGTTCAAATATCATTTTAACCCGGAATCTCTGTCTTTTGACCGAATTCGTTTAACGATTGGTCAGAAGTTGTTCAGGGTTATCGCCTATCTGATGTCGAGCCTTGTCGTTGGTGGCGGCCTTCTCCTGTTTATTTCCATGTTTACGGATCTGCCGAAAGAAAGGATTTTGGTACGTGAACTGGCATTTTTGCAAACACAATACGAGCTGACCAATAAAAAAATGGTGCAGGTTCAGAATGTGCTGACTGAATTACAGAATCGCGATGATAATGTTTACCGCGTTATTTTTGAATCTGACCCGGTTCCTTCATCCATACGTAATGCAGGATTCGGAGGAGTAAACCGTTATGCTGATCTTGAAGGTTACAAGAATTCGACGATAGTTAAAGAGACCTCCCGGAAGCTCGACGATATCATGAACAAATTGTATGTTCAGTCGAAATCCTATGATTTGCTTTTTAATCTGGGGAAAGACAAGCAGAAAATGCTGACAGCCATACCGAGCATTATCCCGATGGAACATTATACAAGGATCGGATCTTTCTTTTCAGCACATCGCCTTCATCCTATTCTTAAGGTTTACCGTCCGCATAACGGGATTGATTTTACAGCGCCGGTTGGAACAAAGGTCCGTGCTGCGGGTGATGGTGTTGTAGTGGAAGTTAATCCGGTCAAAGGTTTTTCGGGCTATGGCATAACGATTACGATAAACCATGGATACTCCTATGAAACTTTTTACGCTCATCTCAACAAGGTACTTGTTAAAGTCGGCGACCAGGTAAAGAGGGGACAGATTATTGCCCTGAGCGGGAACACCGGTCTGACCATTGCTCCACATCTCCATTTCGAGATCCATCAGCGTGGAGTTCCTGTTGATCCGATCAATTATCTTTTCACCGATATAACTCCGTTAGAATATCAGCAATTGATTGAAATGTCGAAACTTGGCGGACAGTCACTTGATTAATCACAGTAAAGTTGCCATACAAAGAACCGCAAATAAATAAAGTCTATTATTCAATTGGCGAAGTAGCGGAAATGTTTGAGGTTAATCCCTCACTCATACGTTACTGGGAAAGCCAGTTTGAAAATATTAATCCCAAAAAGACTCCGGGTGGCAAAAGGCACTATATGCTTAAGGATATTGAGCAGATTCACCTGGTTTATCATCTTGTTAAAGAAAAAGGGATGACACTCACAGGTGCACAGCAAAAACTTAAGGATAATCGTAATGATACCGAAAGTAATCATCAGATTGTAAAGAAGCTGCAGCAAATCAGGGATTTGCTTTCCGGTATGCGTGATGAATTATAAATAATTCTATGGTTCTCGTAAAAGATATTATTGCCGTTCTCGAATCCAGGGCACCTCTGGGGCTCCAGGAAACCTATGATAATTCCGGACTGCTTACAGGGCGTAGGGACCAGGAGGTTACCGGAGTTTTGGTTTGCCTCGATGTTATTCCTGAGATTCTGGAGGAAGCAGTAAAAAGGGGATGTAATTTTATTTTATCACATCATCCTCCATTTTTCAGCGGTATGAAAAAATTCTCCGGGAATTCCCTTCAGGAGAAGATTCTTATCAAGGCAATAAAAAACGATCTTGCATTATACAGCTGCCACACGAATCTGGATTCTGTTTCGGATGGAGTGAGCGGAAGGATGGCTGACCTGCTTGGGCTTATTAATCAGCGGATTCTGGTTCCCAGGGAAGATGATCTGATTAAGCTGGTCTGTTTTATTCCTGCATCCCATCTGGAGGTTGTCAGCGAAGCAATTTTCGCCGCCGGTGCCGGATGCATCGGGAACTACGACCATTGCTCGTACCAGCTTAGCGGCAATGGCACTTTCAGCGCAGGCGAAGAATCTCATCCGTTTGCCGGATCGATCGGCTCGATTCATTATGAACCTGAAACCCGGTTTGAAACGGTGCTGTCCAAACATCTTCTGAAGGAGGTTGTAAAAGCCATGCTTGAGCATCATCCGTATGAGGAGGTAGCATATGATCTGTATCCGCTGATCAATAAAAATCCATCGGAGGGCCTTGGAATTATTGGTGAACTGGATCATGAATGCCCTGAATTGGATTTTTTGAGCAAAATAAAGAATGTTTTTGGCGTTCAGGTGGTACGCCATTCCCGCCTGCGGAACAAGCCGGTGCGGAAAGTTGCCCTTTGTGGAGGCAGCGGATCGGAATTTTTAAAACAGGCGGCTGCTGCAGGTGCCGATATTTACCTGACAGCCGATATAAAATACCATTCCTGGTTCGATCTTCCGGGAGATATTCTGGTTGCAGATATCGGACATTTTGAAAGTGAGCAATTTACGATTAACGTACTGGCCGATTCTCTTATCGAAAAATTCCCTAAATTTGCGGTTTGTTTAACTGAGG
The DNA here is from genome assembly GCA_903832165.1 of uncultured Bacteroidota bacterium. Taxonomy (GTDB): domain Bacteria; phylum Bacteroidota; class Bacteroidia; order Bacteroidales; family UBA12481; genus UBA12481. The sequence goes on from CAILAQ010000889.1 coordinate 6,977, forward strand.
TAAATACCAATCCGATAAACTATTTGATATAGCTATGACAGCAACAAAATCAGGAACCAAAGAGTCGGGTCCGAACGTAGAAGAAAAACTGAGGGATATATTTGAATTGCAGAAGGTTGAATCTGGAATTGATAAGATTCAGACATTACGCGGCGAACTTCCATTAGAAGTACAGGATCTTGAGGATGAGCTGGTTGGGTTGGAAACCAGGATCAAGAATTTTGAGGATGAGGTTAAGGAGCTTGAGACAGCAATTTCAAAGAAAAAAATTGAAATAACGGATGCTCAGGGCCTGATAAAGAAATATGAAACTCAGCAGAACAACGTCAGGAATAACCGCGAATTCGATTCTCTTTCCAAAGAGATTGAATTTCAGTCACTTGAAATTCAGCTCAGCGAGAAAAGGATAAAGGAATTCGCTGTCCGTTTACAGGATAAACAGACTGTGACTGCTGATTCCCGATCGATGTTTGAGGAAAGGAAACGCGATCTGGAAGCTAAAAAGCATGAACTGGATGAGATTATCTCTGAGACCAAGATTGAGGAAGAGAATTTGTACATGCGTTCCAAGCTGATCAGCCAGCGCATCGATGAAAGATTGCTCTCTGCATATCGCCGTATCAGGAAAAATGCCCGGAACGGTTTGGGCGTTGTTACAGTACAGCGCGATGCATGCGGGGGATGCTTCAATCGTATTCCTCCGCAGAGGCAACTGGATATCCGTTCAAGGAGGAAAATTATTGTGTGCGAATATTGCGGAAGAATCCTGGTTGACGATGAAATCGCCGGGGTTACTGCTCCTGCGGAATAATCCCTTCCACAACCATGAGGAAAGGTTTCCTGATAGTGCTTTACGCTCTGCTATTATCCGGAACCATTCTTTCAGCCCAATCGATTCCATTCGATCCGGAAATAAGAAAGCTATATCTTGATCTTGATACCGTTGGTGGCAACAGGTTACTGGCACAGCGGTATCCGGTGAACAGTCCGGATTTTATCAGGCTCACGGGTTATCGCGAGTTTCTGATAAATATTCTTCATCAATCGAAAATCAGGACAGAGAAGTTCAAAAGTGAATCATCCGTGTGGATTCAACTGCTTGATAAGTCTAGGAATGCCGGAATATCCGGACAGGCGGCATCAGCTGAAATCCATCTTTACCGGTCGATCCTTACTGCACAGATTTCAGATTACAAAACTTCGGCTACTGAGCTGATTTCCTGTTATAAGATTATTGCAAGATCGGGTATGGATTTCAATGTGAATGACAGGAATAAACTTTCCGGCATATTGGGGGTCCTGTTTCAGCAGATCCCCGATCAGTATATAAAATATCTAAAGCTTTTGGGAATCCGAACATCAGGATTAAGTGGTTACAATGGGCTTGAACGTTTTTATGGCTCAGCTTTACCCGGAACCGCCCAGCGTATGGAGGGTTATTTGCTTATGGTGACTGCTCTGAAGGAGTTTAGTCAGGATCCGGGCGCCGCCTGGAGCTTTATTCAGTCTGAAGGGAGTCCTATGATTGAGAATCCGCTGATCAGGTATCAGTGTGCCCTTTCAGCGCTAAAAGCCGGGGATTGCAATACTGCGGTGAATCTTTTGGAAACCGGGGTGCGCCCTAATGCGAAGGCTCCATTTTCCTATTGGAACTATCAGCTGGGACGCACGAAACTATATCAGGATAGCCCCGAATCTGTTGTTTATTTTGATAAGTTCCTCAGTGATCCGTCGAGTGATAATTACAAGCATTCTGCAATTTCGATGGCTGCCTTTTATTTCCTGGTTCATGGAAAGCAGGATCAGGTAAATCAATATATAATAAACCTCCGGAATCTTAATGCCCCTTTAAATATGATCGATAAACAGGCATTAATTGAATTGTCGGCCGCTAAGCTGCCAAATCCGTATTTGTTGCGGATGCGGTTTTTGTTTGATGGCGGTTATTATGAAGAGTGCATGAAGGATTGTGTGACATTGCTGCTGGCCGGAGGAATTTCCGGACCCGAGGATGGGGAGTTATTGTATCGCAAAGCCCGGTGTGAGCAACGTCTGGGAAGAACTCCAGCTGCATTGAAAACTTTTCAGGAAGTCATTGCGCGGGCCGACAGGATCAACAGTTACATTGTTCCAAATTCGGCGCTGCAGGCGGGTTATCTGTATAAAAAAACGGGCCAGAAAGAACTGGCCCGAAAGTATTATAATATTTGTCTGGATCTCAATAAGTATGCCTATCGCGATGGGATCAACCGGCAGGCCCAGGCAGCACTGAGGGAACTGGATAAATAGATTACCAGCTGCCTCCTGCGCCTCCTCCACCGAAGCTTCCGCCTCCGCCACCTCCAAAACCTCCGCCAAAGCCACCTCCTGAGGAGAACCCTCCGAAGGATCCTCCGTTACCGCGGCCACCCATCATTCCCATCAGTAACAGCAAAGGCAGTCCGCTGCCACCTATGGAATTGTGCCGGTTCATCCTGGATTTTCCGCCGAAAATGATGGAAAAGAGTATCGCCATGATGATCAGTCCCAGCAGGGGATTGCTCTTTTTCTTGCTGCCGGAGCGATTAAGGTATTGATCTGCGGTAAATTCGCCGGCTGTGATCTTCATGATAATGTTAACCGCCGCATCAACTCCGCCGGCATAGTCGTTTTCCCGGAATCTGGGAATCATTTCAAGATCAACAATCTGATTGGCCTGCATATCAGTCAGAACGCCTTCCAGACCATAGCCTACAGAGATATAAACCTGGCCTTTTTCGTCAGCGGTTTTGGGTTTTAAAACTATCATGACGCCATTGTCTTTTCCCTTCACTCCAACCTTCCATTTCTCAGCCAGTTGGGTGGTATAAGCATTTGGTTCATAGCCATTCAGAGTAGGAATGGTTACGATAAATATTTGGGTGGAAGTGGCGTTATTGAAATCGAGCAGCTTGCGCTCCAGATTTTCAGTTTCTCCCTGGCTGAACAACCTGGTGAAATCATTAACCAGTCGGGGTGGCTGCATAGGTTCAGGAAATTCCTGAGCGTTTAGCAAAGGGCTGAAAAGTGCCAGAATGAGGCTGAATGCCAGTAATTTTTTCATTCGATGTGTTTTTATTTACCAAATGAAATGTCGTCCGGCAATTCATTCGTATCATTCAAAAGATAAGGGAAGAATTCAACGAGTTTTTCCCCTGTGAGCCTGATCCCGTCAGCCAGCCCGTCAGAAAATCTGCCGTTACGAAAATGTTCCGTCATAATTTCTTTGATGCGGTCCCAGAAACCCTCGGGAACGACAGCGTTAATCCCTGCATCTCCAATAATAGCGAATTGCCGGTTTTTAACAGCGAGGTAAAAAAGCACCCCGTTACGTTGTTCCGTTTCGTGCATTTTCAGCGATTTGAAGATAAATGCAGCCTGATCGAGGACATTGCCACTGAAGGAGTTTTCGATATGCACCCTGATCTCGCCGGAGGTATTCTTCTCGGCCTGCATGATGGCGTTTTTAATCGCCTGCTGGTCCTCCTCACTAAAGAATTTTCGTGCGTTCATTCGTTTAGAATTTTACTTCAGGAGCTTTTTCTGCACCCTCGGCTGCCTCGAAGTAAGGTTTCTTGTCGAAATTAAACAGCCCTGACCAGATGTTTTTAGGGAACATCCTGATGAAGGTGTTATAATCGCGGGCAATTTCGTTGAATTTCCTTCTTTCGGTGCTGATCCGGTTTTCTGTACCCTCGAGCTGAGCCTGAAGATCCAGGAAGTTCTGGTTGGCCTTCAGATTCGGATACTGCTCAACGGTAACCATGAGTCTTGACAAAGAACCGCTTAATCCGGCCTGTGCATCCTGAAACCGCTTCATGTCTGCTGCGGTCATGTTTTTCGGGTCGATCTGGATCGAGGTTGCTTTCGCTCTTGCCTCAATAACAGCGGTAAGTGTCTTGCTTTCGAAATCAGCATATCCCTTAACCGTGTTAACCAGGTTCGGTATCAGGTCAGCGCGGCGCTGGTATACATTCTCGACATTTGACCATTGTTCATCAACTTTTTCGTTCTTGGTAACCATGCCGTTATAGTTACTGTAAGCTGAAAAACC
>CAILAQ010000890.1 GCA_903832165.1 uncultured Bacteroidota bacterium
CCACTATAATCATGACAAAAAACAATAAAATCTTTTTAATTGTCATAACTCGTTAATTTAATTACTGATACCCGGGGACTTCTAAAGGTACATCAGAATTAGCAAATTAGCAAATTAGCAAATTGGCACATTGGCACATTTGCCTAACTTTACCCGGCTCTATCGAATCTTTAACAAGCATAATATGTTACGTACATCAGCACTTTTTATGACCGGTTTAGCATTGCTTTGCCTCTCGTGCAGCAAACAGGAATCAAACTATCCCTCAAACCGGGAACCATTGAAGGCCAACGCTTTCATCCAGCTACCGTTAGGATCTGTAAAACCGGCAGGATGGCTGAAAGACCAATTGGTAATACAGGCCAACGGGCTACCCGGGCATCTCGATGAATTCTGGCCATCTTTAACTACTTCAGCATGGCACGGTGGTGAGGGAGAAGCCTGGGAGCGCGGACCTTATTACCTTGATGGTCTGGTACCGCTGGCATATCTTCTGGATGACCAGCGACTGATCGGAAAAGTTAAAACATGGATGGAACCGATCCTGGCATCCGGACAACCTGACGGCTGGTTCGGACCTGCAAAAAACAAGGATCGCTGGCCCTTGGCAGTTGGTCTGAAAGTGCTGAAAAGCTATTATGAAGGCAGCAAAGATCCGCGTGCACTTGACCTGATCAGGAAGTACTTCGTATATCTCGCAGATAACAGTCCCGACTGGCCTGACAAGGAATGGCGGGGAGTGCGTGCGATGGAAAATGCCGTTACCGGCTATTGGCTATATCGCCAGACCGGTGACACCACCATATTGAAAGCTATTAAATCGATACAAAACAGTTCCTTTTCCTGGGGTAATTATTTTACAAAATTCCCATGGGATTCCCTCGCCGCCAAAGAAGGCAGAATACCAAAAATTTGGGATGCTGTTGGTCTGACAGCACATGTGGTTAACAATGCCATGGCAATAAAATACCCGGGTATCTGGTCGCAGCAGTCTGGCAGCGCTGCGGATCTGCAGGCATCAATGACGGCATTAGCCAACCTCGACAGCCATCACGGACAGGTCGGAGGTCGCTTTTCGGGAGATGAGCACCTTAGTGGCAAGAATCCAACTCAGGGTACTGAGATGTGCGCGGTTGTAGAGTACATGTTTTCGTTGGAGAACCTGATTGAAATAACCGGCAGCGTACCACTTGCTGATCGTCTTGACATTCTTGCTTTCAACAGTTTACCAGGCACCTGTACTGCAGATTACTGGGCACATCAGTATGACCAGCAGGCGAATCAGGTATTGGTGAGCGATGGTCAGCGCCCCTGGTCGAGCAACCGGCCTGACGCCAATGTTTTCGGCACTGAGCCTGATTTTGGCTGTTGTACATCCAACGGACATCAGGGCTGGCCAAAATATACCCAATCGCTGTGGATGGCCTCTCCTGACGGAGGACTGGCAGCGATCAGCTATGCTCCCTGTAAAGTTGACGCCCTTGCCGGTTCAAAAGTTCCCGTATCCATTGAAGTTCAATCGACTTATCCATTCGATGAAAAGATTGTTATTCTGGTTAATCCGTCGGCAGATGCAAGTTTTCCCATTTACATGAGAATTCCCGAATGGGCAGCCAAACCGACGGTTGCAATAAACGGTGAGCCTTTCGCCAGCAAGACCGGTGAATTTCTGATTATAAAGCGAAAATGGAAAAAGGGAGATCGGATTGAGCTGGTCCTTACTTCCCCGGTTCGTATTGAGACCCGCTATAACGAGGCGGCTTCAGTTGCTAAAGGGCCCCTGTTTTTCAGTCTGAGGATCGACAAGAAATTCACCCCTGTCACACTCAAGAAATCATATACTTATCTGGGTTCAACCGATTGGATGATCGAACCGGCCAGTCCATGGAACTTCGGTCTGATCCTGGCCGATAAGGATATGTCGAGAAATTTTGAGGTTGTTAACAATCCGATCGGAAAATATCCGTTTGGCGAACGCGGAGATCTTATATTTAATGCTGCTACAGGCGGATTTGACACGCTCAAACAGAACCCTCCGGTAATACTCAAAGCCAAAGGCAAATTAATCCCTGCCTGGGTAATGGATGGTTTTAATGCGGGCATGACACCTCATTCACCGGTTACGCTCACCGGCGACGCTGCATCGGCATCGCTGGTGGATATTGAATTAATCCCATATGCTTCGGCAAAGTTGAGAGTATCGGAGATTCCGGTCTTAAAATAAAGTTGAAATTATGAGATTCGAATTCAGAATTCCGAATGCCGAAATTACAGATTCAAGTGTGCTTGCAAGGTAGAGACAGATAATTATCTGTCTCTACTTCATGGTGCCCTGAATCTCCCACCTCGGAACTCGGAATTCTTAATTGGAATCTCGACATTGTTACTTCAAAAAGAAGCTGAAACCCTGAAACTCTGAAACCATGAAACAAACATGCATTATACTCCTAACCTGTTTTCTGCTGGCCTCTTGTGCGCCAAAAGGGAACGAATGGAAAACCAGCCAGTTTTTAATCCGGGTTTCGGATCATGGAATGATCACCGCCCTTTCCAATCCTTCCAGCGGTATTAATTATCTGGCAAAAGATCAACCGGCGCCACTGATACAAATCAGGGCAGGCGGAAAATTCCTGTTGCCATTATCCTGTTCGGGTGATGGGAAAGGAACAATTACAGTGGCATTTGAGGGAAACCGTCAGGC
>CAILAQ010000891.1 GCA_903832165.1 uncultured Bacteroidota bacterium
CATGTGCCTCTGGGCGTTGCCGCGTTACCGCCGGTCAATGACACGTTTTTTCTCAATATTAATCCACCGGCGATACGGTATGGAGTATTACTTGGATCAACATAGAGGCATCCACCGCTGGAAGATAGGCTGTCGATGGCTTTCTGAAGGTTCTGTCTGTTCAATTCAGGCGGATTGGAGGCAATCACACCAAACTTCTGAATGCTCTGGCCAAACGAAAGAGACGATATCAGGCAGGCTGAAAAAAGCAAAAATCTAATTTTCATATTGATATACTTCAGATAATCAGGTGGTGAATTTATTTTTTGAATATACTGCTTACCTGGTCGAGTTTTCCCATATCCTCCGGGCTCAGTTGGAATGTCATGGTGCCGGTATTCTCCTTTACATGGATCTCCTTTGTTGCGCCGGGGATGGCGAAGACAGTATTGCCATGAAAATGAATCAGCCAGTTTAGGGCTATCTGGGAGGGGGTTACCTTGTATTTTTCAGCGAGTTCCTTTACTAATGCCACCACAGGCAGGCTTTTTGCGAGTCCTTCCGGCTTAAATTGTCCGGTTGATTTTCTAAAACCGATATTTTTCAGCAGTTCGGGATTTTCATGAAACTTGCCGGTTACCACACCCTGAGCCAAAGGAGAATAGGCAATAATTGAAATGCCGAGCTCCTTCGCTGTTTCCATGATGCCGTTCGATTCGATTTTCCGGTCGAGCAAGCTATATCTGACCTGATTGGAAGCCAATGAAATGCCATGCTTCTGCAATGCTTCCCATGCCGATCTCATCTTTTTAGCCGAAAAATTACTGACTCCAACGCATCGGATTTTTTTATCCCTGGCGAGTTTGGCCATGGCATCCATCTCCGCTTTTTCGTTCGAGAATCCCCAGGGCTGATGAACCTGATACAGGTCGATGGGATAGGGCCTGAGTGCCTGAAGGCGTTCATCAATTGTTTTGCCGATGTCAGAGGCAAAACGAAACATGGGCCACCACTTTGTGGCAATATAAATAACACCCGGTTTCTTTCCGGCTGCTTCAAGCGCCTTGGATAAAGCTTTTTCCGAAGCACCGTTGCCATATATCTCAGCGGTATCGAACCAATTGATCCCACCTTCAAGGGAGAGTCTGACAACCTTTTCAATCAGGTCGTCTTCCAGTTTCGGCCAAAATTTACCGGCAAGGTTATTTTGCTTGCTGAACTGCCAGCATCCGAGTCCGATCGGGGTGAGCATGATCCCACTCTTTCCTAATTCACGCATGAGGTTCTTGTTTTCCATTGTTTCAGTATTTCAAAGGAATAAAAGTAGCATTTACCTAAATTTGAAATCATGAAAAAGAAATACTTATTCCTTCTGGCAGCATCTTTTTTCCTGCTGTCCTCTTTATCTGCCCAAAATGATCCCGCATCCTATGCCGATCCCCTTGTTGGAACGTCAAATTCCCGCTGGATGCTGGGCCCATATGCATGCGTACCAGATGGGCGCCTGGTTTGTCATGAGCGCCGTGGGCCTTTTCTCGATGGATGGTGGGACTACATCAGACCCTGCTTTCGATTTGAGCACACCGCTGTTTGATAAAATCACGATCAGTCTGGATAATCAAGGGCGGAATGCTGGTGATTGAAGCGGGTGACAGAGAGAACGTGACACGAAACGCGTGACACGGAAGAAACGCAAAATTTAGACGTCATTTTTCCATTGGGCTGTCGGTTTTGCATCTATACCATAAAATACAATTTTATGGCAGCAACAAAGGAATATTTCGATTTTATTGGTTCGGTCAAGGATAGAATCCGATCGGCTCAGTATGATGCATTAAAGGCAGTAAACAAAGAGCTTGTGGGGCTTTACTGGGATATTGGAAGAATGATCAGTGAGAAACAGAAAGAATTGGGATGGGGGAAGTCGATAGTGGAAAATATTGCCAAAGATCTTTCTACTGAATTTCCAGGTCAAAGGGGTTTTTCAACCACTAATATTTGGTTAATGGTTCAGTTATATATTGAATATGAGGGCTATCCAAATCTCCAATCAATGATTGGAGAAATTGCCTGGACTACGAGAGTCCTTGAACACCAGATTGACAATAAAACTTATGAAAAGTATTTACTTAATCAAACCAACTATGATGGGTTACCAGCTGAGAAATTCAAGGTCCAATGCTGAATTTTTATTTACAAGATCAAGGAAGTCCTGTGTTAAAGGAAGCTTAGGGCCCACCTGACTAGGAACAGAAACTTATTTACGATTAATTTGATGTTTGATTTTTAAAACAAAAAGATTCAACTCAATACTAGTCTCAGTCCCCGTGATCAGAAGATGATCATCTATAATTTCTGATATAATATTCCCGCTCTCTGACAAAACCCGTTTCTTCTCCTGTTCATCTGTTAATTGGGGCAAACGGTTAATTGAGGCAGCCAATGATCGAATTTTTGCAAAGGTTTCAATTATGCCAATTGTTGCTATGGTGGCCTGTTCGCTTTTCAATATAGTAGCGAGCATATAAAGACCTTTTTCTGTAAAAGCCTTGGGAACCTTGACTTTACCGCCCTTTATTGAAGTCGAATATTTCGACTTCAATAAATTCCATTCTACTATTGTCAAACTAACAATGTATCCTTTCGGGAATTTCTCCGGATTGTGTCTAACCGCCTCGTTTACCCTCTTGGTCTCAACTCCATAAAGGATCGCAACATCAGAATCTAAAATTACCGCTTGACCCGAAATGGTTAGTAACTTTCCTTCAACAGCTTCAAAATTTATTACTTCCATGTATTCCTTCTTTTTCTGGTTTCTATCCATAGATAATAGATGCAGCAAACAGATCGGAATGGAAATATTCAGATCGAATATTCACAAAAAAGTCAGGTGAATCCAGGCAACTCAGATACTGTAAGCCCTTTGGCTGACCCCTATGGTTA
>CAILAQ010000892.1 GCA_903832165.1 uncultured Bacteroidota bacterium
ACCTCAACCGCAACACCGGCAGGAATTTTCATTCCTGAAACGAGGTTGTCAACATCGCCTCGTGCTGCTTCAAGTAAGGTTTTGGAACCATTGGTTTCAGCATCAAATCGATAAGTTACCTTTATCTGTTTTTCCTGATTTAACCTGCTGATCGTGCCCATGCCGAATGCAAAATAAACCTTGGCGAGGTCGGTCAGCCGATGCCTGCTCCCGTCGGTCGACGGAACATCCAAGGTTTGAAGATCAGTCATTGTGCGGGTCTTGTTCTTATCCACAACAACCTGATCATATTTTATCAGAATATCATACTCCTCGGTACCTTCCTTGAACTTAACGCCAGCTGTAACTTCTGTCGGAAAAGAACTCAATTCCGACATCACTGAGGAAAGCGACACATTTCGTTCACCCATCTCGCGGGTATTGAAAGCCATCCTCACCTCCGGACGGTTATCCTGAACACTCACAGTCGACTGCTGGATAGTGGTCAGATCATCAAGATAATATTTAACATCCTCAGCAACAGCCTTCATCAAATCAAAGTTCTGTCCTTTGATGATAACACTTTCCTGCTGCGTACCAATCCCCATTAAGCTCTCCAGACCACCGCCACCGGCCGAAACTCCGCCGCCTCCACCGCTACCGGAGAATCCGGAGCTCGAAGACTGCTGAAATTCATAAGTGATCTGAGGGATGTTCCTGATCTTGTTTTCTATGTCGGCTTTTATTTCAGGCAGCTTCCGGTTTTTAATTTCTTCGAATTTTTCGAAAAGTTTCACCGTAACTGTCGCCGCAGCTTCCTGAGTTGAAGTCACCAGATCTTCCTTCTCCGGTAAATCCATCAATCTTTCTTCAATGGTTTTTACCGTAAGGTCGGTTTTGTCCAGAGTAGTTCCCTGAGGCATGGTAATTGAAATCCTTATCTGATTGATCTGGGCTTCCTTCAGCGTATCATTCGATAAAGCCAAAGCGGCAAACAGGGTAATGAAGAAAATGACCATAGCTCCGATTACCGTTCCTGCAGGATTACGCAACCCTGACTTCAGGATCAAAGTATAAATCTGAACCATCCGCTTATGAAGCGAAATCTTTTCGAAAATCTGAGGTCCTTTATTTGGTTGGCGTATAAGCGTAAAGTGAGTCAGCATCGGAACCAGGAGCAGCGCAACCATCAGCGAGATAAGCAAAGTTGAAATAATGGATATCCCAACGTTGGTACCTAAAGTCCTGATCAGATAATTCTCTGAGAAGAGGAATGGCAGGAATACGGTCACTGTGGTAAGAGTCGAAGCCACAACGGAGCGCCATACCTCTGCGGTACCACGCGTCACCGCAATATCGGGCGACTCTCCCCTCGCCGCATGCCTGTATACGTTTTCAAGCACCACAACACTATTATCAACAAGCATCCCGATAGCCAGAGCCATCCCAACCAGTGTAAGACTGTTGATGGTAATACCAAATGCATAAAAGGCATTAAATGCAACATAAACCGATATAGGAATTGCCAGAGCAATGGACAGAACCAACCGGCCATTTTTCAGGAAAATCCAAAGGATGAACATGGCCAGCAAACCTCCGGTAATTGCGAGATCAATGATCGAATCGATGTTCTTTTCCATCGTTTCAGCCAGGTTCTCCTGAACTTTGATCTCAATCCCCAGTGGTCCGAATTCTTTGTTCAGTTCTTCGATAAGCAATTTAACCGAATGTGAAATATCGATAATATTCACCTGCGAATCAGCAACCAGGTTGAGTGTAACGGATTCCATTCCGTTTACGCGGGCATAGGATGTCTGTTCCTTAACTCCGAAATAAACCGAAGCTACGTCTTTCAGCAGAACCGGTCCGGCCTCCTTAATGACAATATTCTCAATCTCCTTCGGATCAACATATTCAGCAGTCACATGCACGAAATACATCTTATTCCCGGAGAAGGCACGGCCTGCAAAGGTGCGGTCGCGTCCGTTCTGGGCAATGGCATTCCTCACCTGAAACGGGGTAATCCCGTATGCATCACAAGCATCCTTGTCAAGAGTAATCTCAAGGGTTTTCTCCTGTCCTCCGAATACAGTCACACCGGCAATCCCATCAACATTTTCAATTCTTGGCGTAATCTTTTCATCAGTAATCTGACGGATACGATTAGCTCCCCCTGCTCCTCTGACTTCCATAGTCATCAACGCGCTGGAAGCAGCTTGCTGAAGATCGACCTTCATAACGGTGACCGTGAATTCTGTCGGCAATGTCGTCTTCACCTCATCAATCCGCTCCTGAAGTTTAAGCTGAGCATATTTCAGGTTGGTTTTTGGCTCATAAGCTACCGTAATGGTGCCTCTGCGCTGCGAAGCTGTGGAGGTAAGCTCCTTGATCCCTGGAAGTCCGCCTACGGCACCCTCCAGGGGAATCACAGCCTGCTTCTCCATATATCCGGGATCCACTTCCGTCTGCGACGACACCTGCACCACAAGGTACGGTGACTCCGCATTTGGGAAGAGTTCCACCTTCAGCTGACGGTAGGAAACTATTCCAAGTAAGGTCAGCCCGATGAAAATCATCGAGATCAGAACCTTGCGTGTTACAATCGCCTTCATCAGGAGTTCTCCTTAACTATTTGTGCCTGAGCAAACTTTTTCCCTGAAGTGATCCGGTCAATAACATCATAATAACATGGTATCACAATCAGGGTAAGAATGGTGCTGGTAACCAGACCGCCGATTACGGCCAATGCCATAGGCGCTCTCAGTGAAGCACTCTGCCCGATGCCAATAGTCATCGGAACCAGACCCAGAATGGTCGTCAGACTGGTCATCAGGATCGGCCGGATTCTCATAAGACCGGCCTCCAGTATGGCATCATGCCTGTTCATGCCTCCAAGCCTTAACTTGGTGATGGCATCAATCAGCAGGATAGAGTTACTTACCGCTATACCTGCTAACATTATTATTCCGATATAAGCCATCATGCTGAAAGGCATTCCAAGTATAAAGAACAAAAGAACAGTACCAACTCCTGCCAGTGGGATCGTCAACATTATGGTAAATGGATGAATCAGTGATTCAAACTGTGAAGCGAGCACCATGTAAACAAGAATCAAAGAAAGAATCAGGGCAAAACCCAGGTTCTTCATCGACTCTTTACGTTTTAGCTCTTCCCCTGCTTGTCTGATCGTATATCCGGGAGGCAAAACCACCTGGCTCAAGCTCAGGTCAAGATTTTTGATAACCTGGTCGATCGGCTTGCCTTTTTTAAACTGAGCAGATACCTGACCTACGCGATTCTGATTTGTCCTTAAGATTTCCTTAGGAGCACTTACCTTACGAATATTGGCAACATCACCAAGTCTTACTGTGTTGGCTCCTACTTTTAGCTGTATATCCTGTAGTTGATTGACTTCAACATCAGGCAACTTCAGGCGGATTTCAGTCATTTCACCTTTATAATCAAATTTACCGGCTGCAGTACCGGTCAGCAACTGTGTCACCTGACTGGTTATCTGATCAATAGTGATATTATACATCCCTGCACGATAGCGGTCGATTACCAGTTCCACTTCCGGTGCACCATCCTGAATCGATGATTCAATATTGAAAAGATCACCATTACTCAGCATGATAGATTCAACCTCCTTGGTAAGTCGATCGATATGCACAAGGTCCTTACCGACAACTTCCACCATAACCGGGGCCTCATCGGTACCCAGGGTAGCCTGAAGTGCGGTTTCATCAAGAACGAAGCTGAATTGCATCTCAGGCATCGAGCTGAACAATTTACCCAGGTCCGTGAGTAAAACGTCACTGGTCCGTTCCGCTTTCTCAATAAGCGATACTTTCAGTGAAGCAGTATTTTCGCTTTCAAAAATCGATTGGTCATTGGTTGCGCTGGCCGCCGATGGTCCGACCCGGGTATACAGATTTTTTAAATCTTTTCCCAGCAATTCACGGATCATTGTTTCCAAAGTTTTCACAGCCTGATCCGTTCGAACGAGTTGGGTTCCCTCTGGCAAACGAATATTTATTGTAAATTCCTTAGCCTCTGTCCTTGGCATAAACTCGCTGCCTATAGGCTTGATAAGCATTGCCGCTCCACCCATCAAGACAAGCGAAAGGACAATAATCATCCATTTGAAGCGAAGGAATTGCTCCAGAACTTTTGGGTACCATTTAAATCCGATCGCTTTAAGCTGGCTGGCAGTATTAACCGGCTTCATGAACCGGTCAAAAAGCATCGGAATTACAACCATAGCCACAATCAGGGAGCAAATAAGGGAGAAGGCCACTGTCCAGGCCATATCCTTGAATAATTCACCGGATGCTCCGTGAAGAAAAACGATTGGTAAAAACACCACAATATGAGTAAGGGTTACAGCAAAAATTGCTCCGCCAACTACAGAAGTACCAGTAATTGAAGCTTCACGTATCGACATCCCCTTCTCCAGGTTCCTGAAAATACTTTCGATGACCACAATCGCATTATCTACAAGCATCCCTGCCCCAAGGGCAAGTCCTCCAAGAGTCATCAGGTTCATTGTCAACCCATTAAAATACATCAGGTTGAAAGTCGCAATGATGGAAATTGGTATTGCCGCACTGGCAATTAATGTTGAGCCGATCCTGCGGAAGAAAACAAACATGATAAATACAGCAAGGGCCATCCCCATTAAAGCACTTGACTCAACCTCTCCGATAGCCTTGGAAATAAATGTTCCCTGGTCTTGAATGATCTCGAAAGTATAACCCGGCAAAGATTTCTGGAGCGTAATGAACTCTTGCTTAAGCTGATCAACAGCTTTGACCGTGTTGAAGCTCGGCTCTTTATAAATAGCCAGTCCTATAGCACGCTGGCCATTTATCCTGACAATATTATTAGGCTCCTTGTTTTTGAATTCCACCTGGGCCACATCCCTGAGGAAAACAGGCACACGGGTTGCGGTAGTGGCAGTTGCGGCTGCTCCGGCAGCTGCAGCGGTTCCAGTCTTGAATCCAACAATCAGCGACGATATATCATTCAGGCCCGAGAATACGCTGACTCCCTTGATTACATACTGAGTGCCCATTTCGACGATTGATCCGCCGGACACATTCTTGTTGTAATTAGTAATCTGGGAAGTAATTTCAGATGTCGTAATGCCGAATGCATTTAGCAGATAGGGATTGGTGCTGATCAGAACCTCTTTTTGCTCCTGACCCTCAAGTTGAACATCAGCCACGCCCTCAAGCCTGACCAACTCATTCCTAAGATAGTTTTCACCTATCTGCCGGAGTTCGTCCATATCAACCATGGTTTCATGGCGCATGGCAACGAGCATAACCGGCGATTGATTCGGGTCATGCTGAGTTATGGTCAGCGATTCAATTTCACTGTTCTGGGTATAGGTACCAAGCGCCTTCTGCAATTCCAGAAAAGCATCGTCCATATCCTTATTCCATGCATACTCAACAGTAACCTGAGCCGTGCCGACGCGGGTAACAGATTTTACTCCGGTAACCTGACTCTGCCGGATACAAACGGATTCGATCGGATCCACAAACAATTTCTCAACTTCTTCAGGAGGGCGCTGGCCTGCTTTAAGCTCAATGTATATCCTTGGATTGTTAAGCTTCGGAAACAGATCCGTGCCCAGCTTACCGAAGGAGATATATCCCAGCAGTAATACCGCCAGGATAAACATGGTAACTGTGACCGGGTATCTGACTGAAAACTCGGTAATCTTTCTCATGATAAATAGAATGAGTCCGGCTATCGGACGATTTTAACTTTTGAACGGTTGCCGAGGGTTTCAAATCCTTGAATAACAATCCGGTCATTCTTCTGCAAACCTTTTACAACTTCTACTGAATCAGGATTCTCAAGTCCCGTAGTAATCAACCTTTCCATTGCGGTATTCTGATCGATAACGAATACAGTTTTCCCACGCTGACGTGAAACAATGATGTTTTTTGGTATAACAATGGTGCTGTCCTTCTTCTGGGTTATAATTTCCGCTTTGATATAACTTCCCGGACGCAATCTCAGATCATCATTCAATATGGTCAGTGAACCCTTGAAATTACGGGTATCCGGGCTGATGGCCGGTGAAAGCTGATTGATCAAACCATATAAAGTATCATCAGGCAGGGCATAATTGAGAACCCTGACCCTCTGACTGACCGAAATTTTCCGAAGGTCTTTCTCAGGCAGCTGAAACTCCATATATAACTTTTTATAGTCCATGATCTTAACCAGCGACTGGCCATTGGTAAGCTTGTTGCCGGAGGTATAAAAAGGAAGATCAACAATCACACCTGTGAAAGGAGCCTTCACTATCATCTTGGCTAACTGTAATTCTGCAGCAGCATAGGTATACTTGGTATTGATAAGCGATACTTCTGAAGCTTTCATCTCCCGAAGCGTTGCGCCGCCTTTATCATAAAGGGATTTTTGTTTCTCATATTCATTTTCGGACACCTCCAGATTCAGCTTTTTTGAGTCAATCTGTATACCATTAACATATTCGGCATCTTCAAATTTTACGATCACATCACCAGCATTAACCTGATCACCCAGTAACCACGGCCTGCCGGCGCGAGGATTATTCTGAAGAACATATTTTCCTGACATTTCAGATTTTAGCTCTACTTCACGGGTCGGGTATACAGTTCCGTTTGTTTCAAGAAATTCTTCAATGGACGATAGCTTAATATCCAGTACAGATACCGGCACGGCAACTTCGGTGGCAGCATCAGTTTGTTGGTTCTTGCAACCGCTGACAACCAGAATGGCTAATCCGGAAAACAAGAAAGTAATCAGGGAGTTTCGGTAAGATTTCATATCAGTTTACTGTTTTTTAATGTCGGTTGGTACAATGGATGTTTTGGTTTCCCAGTCATAAAGAGTTTGAATCTTCATATTCAGAATTTCCAATTTATAATTGATCTGGGCATTAATAAGGTCAAGTTTTTTTGATGAAAGCTGTGTTTGGAACAGATTCAGGTCCATGCCGGTTAAATCACCGTTAATATAGCGTTCGTTGTTAATATCGTAGGTAAGCTGAGCATTTCGAACGTTTTGTCCGGCAATGGAAATCTGGTTCAGCAGGTTTTGCAGGTTTCTGTAGGTTTGACGCACCGTTTGAATAATGGTGTTTCTCTGGTCGTCGTAATTAACCTGTTGACTTTCGATGCTGGTTTGTGAAGCCTTGATCCTTGCCTTACGTTCGCCCCAGTCGAAAATCGGGATCTGCAATGTCAAAGCAACCTGCTCATTATCAGCCGGAGCCGAATAAACTTTTGTAAAATCCTGGTTGTCACCCAAAAGCCCAACGGATAAAGAAAGGTTTCCCTGGAAGGAATTAAATGCCATAGTCTGAGTTAGACTTTGTTTAGCATTCTCGATACTTATCTGCCTCTGTCTTAATTCCATACGATTATCAAGAGCAAGTTTAATTGCCTCATCAAGAATTACCGGCACCGAATCCACAACCGGATCGGCCAATACGCTGACCTCATTATAAATATCCATGCCGATCAGCATCTTGAAATTATCTTTGGCATTATCCAGCGTGACCTTGCCATTTTCCCAGGATGACTTGCTGGACGCAAGGTTAAGTTCGGCCTGATAAAGCTCCTCAAGCCTTGACAAACCACCTTCAACTTTGTTCTTGATGATTTCGAAATTCTTTTTCTGATTATTATATTCATCAAGCGAAATCTGAAGTCTCATCTGCTGGTTGTATACAGTGTAAAACTGTTGGGTTACAGATTTTTCCAACTGCAGCATCTGGATGTTGTAGTTAAGCTGTGAATTCTCAAATGACAATTGAAGGGTATTCAATTCCAGCTTCATCTTGTTATAGGTAAACAATGGCTGATCGTATTGCAACCGTACGTTATTATTGAACTTCTTCGTTATGTTATCGTATTTTTCAATACTACTCTGCTGCCAGAATAATGAGTTGGACAGTGTAACTGTTCCGTCAGTCCAGGGTAACCTTTGACTTATATTGAAATTACCCGCAGTTTTCAAATTTTTGGTTGTATAAAACTCATTGTCAAGAGCATAAAAAACCCTGTCGTTACTATAACTTAAAGGGGTAGTATTAATCCTGAAATTTGCCTTATAGGATGCTTCTGTGGCTTTCAATAATTGCTGCTGCTGAACAAGGTTCAACTCCACAATCTTTATATCCGGACTGTTCTTTGCTGCAATCAGCAATGCATCCTGCAATTTAACCAGCTGCTGCGCCCACGAAGTGCCTGAGAAAACCAGGCCTAAAACCAGGGCGATTAATAACGTTTTCTTATTCATAATTTATTAAGGTTTGTCTATTATCTTTTGTCTTTTGCCGACTGCCTGCTGCCTACTGTTGCTTAACCCACTTAACGGCATCGGCAAGCACTGTTTTTCCGACATTCTTGTCAGTCATGACAACTTTTGCAGTGTCGGCCCCAAAATAGAATGATCCAAGTTTGTTCCACCCGGTTTCTGCTGACTTCAGGGCAATTGTAATGTCCTCCTTACCTTCGGAATGGAATACAGTAAAATGGTATTCGTCTGCAATCTCAGGCATATTGCCCATACCGCCGCCGCCTTGCGGACGCTGTCCGCCGCCCCCACCGCCGCCGCCACCCAT
>CAILAQ010000893.1 GCA_903832165.1 uncultured Bacteroidota bacterium
GTCTTCTGTCTTCCGTCTTCCGTCTTCTGTCTTCTGTCTTCCGTCTTCTGTCTTCTGTCTTCTGTCTTCTGTCTTCTGTCTTCTGTCTTCCGTCTTCTGTCTTCCGTCTTCTGTCTTCTGTCTTCCCTCTTCCGTCTTCCGTCTTCTGTCTTCCGTCTTCCGTCTTCTGTCTTCTGTCTTCTGTCTATCGATCTTCTTCTTCGAGTCCCCGGTCACCAATTACAAATGGGAGGACACATGGGACCTCCCCTACCGGGTTTCTCCTGCCGTAAAAACCGTCCACGCCTGGGACGGCATGTCCTTGATTAATCCGGTCATCCAATCGAATTGCGGATGTGCCTCGAGATAAGCTTTGGCATTGAAAGGCATGCCGCATGCCGGTCCCCATCGTCCGATAAAAGACATTTGTCTGGCCATTTTAGCATCTATAACCTTACCGTCGACGGTTGCTTCAGCATCAAAAGGTGGAGTTCCGGGCTGATTGTGAGCCTCCAGGTAAAAATGGCCACACAGCGATCTTCCGCCGGGAATTTCCTTATTCAGATAGGTATCGTAATGATCTGCCTCAAACTTCATTGCAAGATCAGTATCTATCTTACCCATATTCTCTTTCATCAGTTGTTTCCAGCGCACGCGGCGTGCCACTGCTGACATCTCGATATTTGTTTCTTCCTTTTTGGTCTCCACGCGAAGAATTTTTAAATCTTCGGCCACATTGGAACCAATAAAAAACCCATCTTTCTTTTTCTCAAAACCAGTATATTTTAATCCAAGTTCCAGGCGGGCAATTTCATTTGTATTGATATCACCGATCAGCCAGGCATTTGCATAGCCGCCATTGTTGCCCTTTTTCATTATCGCGCACCATTCATCAATGTTGGATGCATATTGGGCAGCTGTCCGCATTCTGGCAAACTCAGGGATTCCCTTTTCATCGAAACCAAAGAAGGCCCCGATAGTGGTTTCTGAACCTACAAGACCCGCGCTGGTTACAAAGAAATCAGTGCCACTGTGGATAAAACCGGGCTGAGCCTGCATCAGAATTCTTTTGCCCTTCGAGGGTAGAATGTCCAGAACAATATTGCAGAGGGGATTGCATAATCCGCTCATGGTATTGTGTCCTAGTACGATCTTTCCATCAGCAGTCATGCTTCCGGTAGCGATGAAAGAGCTGCATGACTCCTGCTTCGGATCAGGGGAATTTGGAGAAATCTTGTCTTTTATCGTTGGCCACCAATAATCGGTAAGTTCTATAGATGCATTGTATGCGATGATCTCATCGAGACTCGAGTTCACTCCAGCAGCTTTCAGCCCTTCAGCAATGCCCTCCATTTCAAGAACATTTTCAGCGTCAACTTTTGGCTTTATAAATTTAGCCGACTGGTTCACCAGCCATTTCCAATCCATGGCGCTTTGGTAATGCCATACTTCACCCACTATCCTGAGGGATTCCTTGATTTCGCTTGCGAGAAGATATCCATGCTGAAAACCTCGTGCTTTTGGCTCCCCTTCAATATGTACGTATATCCAGCCTGCCTTTTCGTGCCGGTTAGCTTTGGACAGCCAGGTTTTCTGCTGATCGGAAAGCTGGTTTTCAGTTTGACCTTGTGCCATCTGGGAACAGAAAAAAACCGATAATAGGAGAAACAACATCCTGTTTTTCATACTCGTATTAGTATTTAAATTATTTTCATGGTCGATCGTTTTTGACTGGCTCCCAAGAATAAAGTTATTTGTTTGTATCAAACAATCAAATTGTTAATAAAATAAATCGTCCGGATTGATCTTCAGGAATTCGCTCAAGGCATCACTGTTTTTCGATTAGTAAAATACGGTGGGGCTTTACAACCTGAAAGTATACGTGTATTTCAATAAAACAGTTCTTCCATTTGAATAGGGAAGATATGGGACCTCCCTTCTGATGTTTGAATTTAACCCTTCATTATACACAATATAGAAATCATTGCCCTCCCTTGGGTTCCACCGGAAACGGATGTTAGTCACGAACTTACTGATTGCGGTATTGTATTGAATGTAAGCTGCCAAAGAGGTTTTGGTAGAAACGGTCAACAGCCCTTTTATTCCAGCAATATGGTTGGTAAACTGCAGATCCCTGCCGGGAAAACTTACAAAATCAAGTTGATAGGTTATAGACAGGTTAAGGTCTGAACCGATATTTAACCTGGGTGCGGCTGCAAAGGTGACTTTCTGTCCGTCATAGAAGTTGCCTGCCTCTCCCGAAAAGTCGACTGCCAGGGCATTACTGGCGGAAGTGCTGTACATGGCTGTTAAGTAAGCAAATGAATATCTTCCGGGTGGAACTATTGCCTGATCATTCCCGAGAATCAGCGTATCCTTGAGATCTTCCTGGCTCCACGTACCGTTAATGTTCCCTGAATAACCCTTTTTCGCTTCAAATGACCAGGTAAGCATGCCGCTGGCGGTCTCCTGCCTTCCGGTTGACGTATCCCAGATATTAAAACCGGTAACAGATAACTTGTTTATCCGGATCCTGGCATTTTTTCCAGGAAACCATCCATAACGCAAAATGCCCCGTGCCACCTGGTAATTATCCATGAGCTCAAACCCGATCCCCGGATTAAACCGGGTACCTGAATAGCCATATACAAAATCGTAACTGAAGCCTTTCTGTTTTCGTCGTTCCCATTGAACCACCAACCTCGAAGGAGAAAGGTCGTTCATTTTGTTTTCTGACCCGTTTTCAATGCTTTGGGCTAGTCTGAGAGTCAGGTATTCATCCCCTTTTACCCTGAATTGTCCGTCGACTCCGTAAGCAACATTATAAGCTCCGTTCATCCCTATCCGGGTGGTAAGCATACCGCCAACGTAAGAGTTCTGATTAAAAACACTTCTCTTGGTCCTGAATACGCCGAAATTCTCTCCGGGATGATCCCCAACAGGAGCGGTCTGCATATCCAGCACGCCCAGATCCCATTTGTTTACCTTACCGGTCAATCTCATCCCACCATAAATCCTCGCCGGATTTCCGTCATAAATACCTATTCTCCGGCTATAGAAAAGATTATTACCATCCAGGAATGAGAAATCAAACACATCCCCTTTTTCCTGAAAGAAGACTCTTTTTTCAGGGAAAAATAGAGAGTAGCGGGTCAGGTTAATCTTCTGATCGTCAGCCTCAACCTGAGCAAAGTCGGTGTTCAGAGTCACATCTGCGGTCAGGTTGTTGGAGAGGCTAAACTTGGCATCGAGACCGGCATCGAATTTTGGTTTAGAACTCATTTGATAGTCGGTCCCTGCCCCGTTAAGTTCATTTACCTGACTCAGCCCGGCGGTAACATAAGGGGTCAGGTAAAACGGATTCCTGGGATTCAGCCCTTCAAAAACAATTTTCGTTGTAAGGGAAGGTTTCCAATTGGCGTTGGCAAATTCCGGTGATACAGGCGGAAAGGTTCCGGACTCTGATTTCGCGGCACAATACCTGCTGACGGTTATGCCCATGTATGTTTTCCCATCCTTAACCTGAAACCTCAGGCTGGAAAAGGGAATCCGGATTTCGGCGGTCCACCCATGGTCTGTAATGACGGCTTTAGCATCCCAAAAGGTGTTCCAGGTTATATTAAGATCGCTTTCCCACTTTGTGCAATCGTTTTGAACGGCGAAATCCAATCTCAACCCATTAGGATTGGTCCAGAAGGTAACGGCATTCTCCTTGTCATCATAAGTATCAATGATCAATCCGAGCCAGTCGGTAGAGAGATTGGCGAAATCCCTTTTCTTGCTGACTGCACGGATCGTTGATGGATTCTCATAATTTAATATTCCTGAGATATAAAAATATTCCTGGTCATAAGCCATCTTTATCACCGAGGATTCGCTGGGTTCAATACCGAAAACCGGCTGATGCATGGTCATTTTGAGGGAAGGGACCTGCTGCCAGGCGTCCTCGTCAGGTATGCCATCGAACACTATACCTCCGTGGATTCTGGTAACTGCAAGGGGTTCCTGGGCATAAGCACCCAGCGATACGAGGGCAAACCACACGACCATCGTTGCCTTTAAACGATTAATTGAGTTTCTCATCAGTTATCAGTATTTTGCAAATGATATGCTTCTGTTTCTATTTTTTCAATGAGATTTTACAAATAACTCAGCCACCATTTTTCTTTGTGATTCTGCTTATAGGTATCGAACTTTTTACAAAGCGGATACAGCATAAGAATCACAGCAATCCATAACGCATAAACGACCCATAAATCAAAACCGTAACCCTTCAATGCAGGAACTTTAATTACAAAATCGGGATTGATAGGGTCAAATAGAAAAGCTCCATTATTGAAATAATCCCTGGTATGGTCGAGCGCCATCAGTACCATTGCGATGCCTTTTAAAAGGTCTAAGGATCCAATTCTGGTTTTTGCTAAAGTTGTCATCAAAAAAGTGAATTAGATTTCAGGTGGTGAAAATAAAGATAATGGTTCTATCTGAATATCAGCATGTTAATTAATTAACATCAATGGCCGCCACTTTTCTTAATGGCCTTATTCAGTTCTTCACCTAGATATTCACCAGATTCATCAATAGCTTTTCAACGCTCATCAATAGTCATTTTATCCCATTCTTATGAAATAAGTACCAGACTGAGGTTCGGTTCACGAAAACCCCCGCAATGATTTTTAGAATCAATCGCCCGGATTGATCTCTTTCCCTTCCAGCTCCTCAATCGTCTTTTTTGCCAGCGCTAACCGTATCTTTTTATTATTCTCTACCAGTTTCGCTGTCGACCATTTTTCAACCCGGTGATGAAGTGGGACCAGCAAGGCTAAAACACCCAAAACCGGGTTAGATTCGGCTGTGATTGTAAAGAAATCTTTGTATCAGACTACCAGATACCCAAGCCTTCCTATTTCTTCATCTGGAAATCCGGATGCCCGCATTGCCACATCACAAAGGCAAACTGGTCGGCGAAGTTCGCGAAGGTCACGTTCTTATCTTCGGTAAAATGGCCATTGTCATAATTCACTTTCAGCAGGACCGGCTTTCCCGAAGCCGTTGCATTTTGCAGTGCTCCGGCAAGTTTTCCGGGCTGCCACGGAACCACGCGGGGATCATTCCATCCACATACGCAGATGACAGCGGGATATTTCACTCCCTTCTTAACATGTTGCATGCCGTCCATTTCGTAAAGAGCCTTACATTCCACACTGTCCTTAATGGTACCGAACTCCGGTATGTTCACCGGCCCGTTGGTACTGAACTCCAGTCTCATCGCATTGGCGCATCCAACGTTACAAATCGCAGCGGCAAAAAGATCAGGCCTTTCGGTGATGGCACGGCTGATCATGATCCCTCCCGCACTGGTTCCGGTTCCGGCCAGTTTTCCGCGTGAGGTAAATCCCTTTTCAACCAGATATTCGCCACAGCTGATAAAGTCCTTCCAGGTATTAGGTTTGGTCGTTTTATAACCTGCACGGTACCATTCCTCGCCCTTCTCACTTCCCCCGCGGACATGCGGAATTGCCACAACAACCCCCTTCACTGCAAGAGCATTCAGAAGATCATTGAAGTAAGGCGTCGCACTGATTCCATAGGCACCATAACCATCAAGCAGGCAGGCATTGGATCCATTCTTCGGGATTCCTTTGCGGTATATAATCGAAAGGGGAATCATCACCCCATCGTGCCCATTCACTTCCACCTCCTCCACCAGCAAGTCGGTGTAAACAGACGGGTAAACGGGTGGTTTCATTAAACTCCCCGGCGAAAAGACATCGGTTGCGGCATCTAAATCAAACTGAGTAAAAGGCTTGTTCCACGAAGTTATACCCAGATAACAGACATTCGAACGGGTATTCGGGCAACTGACCATGATTGTTCCGGAATAGGGAAGCTTTATCTCCGTAGTGGCTTTGGTTGCCAGGTTGTATTTGGATAGATGGTTATTAATGCCATCGCTGTAGGTGATCAGCAGATAATCCTTTGTATAGATGAAACTCTCCATCGTCTGGTTTTTCCGCTCGGCTGCTATGGTGCGCGCATTTGCCCAGTCGGGATTCTTCAGGCTCGTACTGATCAACCGGTAGTTCTTAGCCTTTTCATAGGTGATTGCATACATTTCATCACCGATCATGTTCAGGCTGCGGACCAGCTTATCAGATGCTTTGCACAAAACCTTCCACTGTATTTTTTTGGCATTGAGTTCCGAAACCGGGGCATAATACATCACAGCTTCCGGTAGAACGCTGCCCAATGCTGAAAAAATATAGTTCCTGGAATTCTCCGAAAGATAAGCAGACGGATATACCGAAGGATCGATTTTCAGCTCCGGATAACTGCCATTGCTGAAAAAATCGACATCACCGGCAGGGTCGGTACCCAGAATATGCAATTTGGTTTTTGAGTTCAGCGCCGATTCAGGGTCCTTGTTATCGGCTGATTTTATCCAGGCATACAACAAGGCCTTGTTGTCGAATGTCCAACTATTGATCCCGCCCGACGGGTATATCGAATCTTTCAGAAATAGTTTCGTATCGACGTCTAAAACCCTGATGGTCGGAACTTCGGCACCCTCCACGGTATAACCTATAGCAACTTTTTTCCCGTCGTAGCTCGGCAAAGCTTGCGACAGGCTGAGGGTTTTGCCTGGTATGTGTCTGAGAGGATCAAAAAGCAGCACCTCATTTCCTTTGATTCCTTCGCGATAATAAAGTTTTCCTACGTTCTCACCCGGCATTGTTTTCCGGTAAAAGTACCTGCCGTTTTCATAACTGACCGAACCAATTGCTGGCGGTTGAAGTTTATCCAGCTTTTTCCACTCGGCAATCAGCTCATCCCTGCCATTCAGCTTATTAAGGATGGCGTTGGTGTATTCCGACTGCTGTTTGAACCAGGTTTCCACTTCAGGAGTCTTGATCGATTCAATCCAGCGGTACTGGTCGGTGTAGGTAACCCCGAAATAGGTATCAGCAGCGTTTTCCACCCGAGTCGGGGGATATTTCCATTGTCCGAAGCAGGTAAGTCCGAACATGGAAATGACAAGAATAGAGAATGATTGTTTCATTGCCAGGTAGTTTTCTTATAATACCACCAACTGTTAGATTTGTTTAACCTAATTGACAGTTTCCGTCTAACAATCAGTATATTATTGGATTAACAGAAGTTCGTCTTCCGTCCTCCGATCTTCTTCTTCGTTAACCGATCCCCTTCTTCGAATCACTCGTCACCCGTCACCTGTCACTCGTCACTTCTTATCAAAGTCCTATTTCCATTGTAAGGATCTCAGCCACATCCAGATTCCTGATCTCACTTTCTTTATTCAGATATTTCACGCCATCGGTTAGCATCGTCAGGCAGAACGGGCAAGAAGAGGCAATCACGGTTGCACCGCACGCAACAGCCTCCGCAGTTCTGGCCGCGAAAACTTCGCCGGTACCTTTTTCCGCTTCCTTGAAATATTGCGATCCCCCGGCACCACAGCACAGTGAAAAGCTTTTGTTGTGATCCATTTCAGCTTTGCCGGAATCAACCGTTCCAAGCAATGACCTGGGTGACTGATAAACATCATTGGCACGGCCGAGGTAACAGGGATCATGAAAAACGATTTTATCATTCTTAAAAGCACCCGATTTCAAATCAGGTCCTGCCGTCTTGAAATGCCGGTCGAGGAAAGTGGTATAGTGCTCAACTTCGGCTTTAAAACCGAGATCGGGATATTCATTCAAGAAGGTATTGAAGCAATGCGGGCAGAGGGTGATGATCTTGCTGACTTCATAGCTTTTAAAAGTCTCGATGAGGGTTAATGCCTGCATCAGGTAGAGCATCTCATTGCCGGCCCGCCTGGCCGGATCTCCGGTGCAGGTTTCCTCGGTTCCCAAAACTGCATAATCGATCTTCAGGTGATTCAACAACTTAACCATTGCCCGTGCCACCTTCTGATATCGATCATCGAAGGCCCCGGCACAACCAATCCATAAAAGGTATTCCGGCTTCTTACCCTGAGAAGTCAGATCAGACATTACCGGAACAGGAAAATCAAGTCCGGCCGTCCAGTTTAATCTATCGTGACTTCCATATTGCCAGGGAGCTCCATTGTTTTCGATATTGGAGAACATCATGTTTATAGCTGCCGGCGCTGCCGCTTTTTCCATCACCAGGTACCGGCGCATATCGAGAATTAATGAGGGTTGATTTATATTAACAGGGCACTCTCTGGCGCATGCGTTACACATTGTACAAGCCCAGATTTCTTCAGATGTTATATAATCCCCCAGGTAATTTTTACCGTCAGCATGATCTTTGCCGTTCTTCATTTTATCGGCCGCCATCTCTTTCATCCTCTCACGGAGATCGATCATCAGTTTCCGCGGCGATAACAGTTTACCTGTTTTATTAGCCGGACAAACATCGGTGCACCGGCCACACTGGGTACAGGTCAGTGAATCGAGATAACTCTTCCAGCTGACATCAACCGCATCAAGCAGCCCGAACCGGGCCGGCTCACCGGTTGGCGCCTCAGCCTGATCAGGATAAAGCATCGCCTTAACCTCTTTCATGACATTCTCCATGGGTTCAGCTTTGCCGAGTGGCCCGAGCCGGCTAAGCAGCACATTCGGGATCGAAAGGAACACGTGAAAATGCTTGGAGTAAGGGAGAATATTGGCAAAGATGAATATCAGGGTAATGTGCGACCACCAGAAGAAGCCAGGGAGTTTAGCAGCTGAGGAGGTGAATAAAGAAGACAGGAGAGAGCTGACAGGATAAGTTCCGGCAATAGACGTGGGAGACATTAAGACAGAAGACACGTTGTAGCCAAGCAGGGAAACCATCAGCAGGAAAATCATGGTTAGAGCTACCAGCGCATCGATATGAGACTTTTCTTTCATCTCAACAC
>CAILAQ010000894.1 GCA_903832165.1 uncultured Bacteroidota bacterium
GGCCCTGTATAATGCCTATGGCAGGCTTGTTAACAACGGAGGCCTTTTTTATGGCTGAGGATAACGCGTATTCCATGGCGGTTCCCGGCTGCATAAATGGTATGTTTTCAGATTCTTCACCAATCGAAATTACTGCTCCGAGGTAAACCTTTTGCTGCTTTACCTGGTCCTTTTCCCGGATATTGGCGATAACCGGCTGAATGCCGGCCGACATGGCCTTTTGTTCTGTTGCCTGATCAGCACTCGGATCGATGAACTCATACACTATTTGTCCTTTGGATATGTTGTTGAATTCAATCAGCATCTCTTTGAAATCACGCTTTGTCTTTGAAAGTTCTGAAGGAATATTGTTGCTGAAATAGGCGGTAATCGTAACAGGTTCCTTTAGATTCCTGATTATGTTCTTGGTTGCCTGGCTGAGGGTATATCGATTATCCGATGTCAGGTCCATGCGCAGGAAGAAGTTGTCAGAAAGAATATTTACCAGCACCAGAATGCCCAGTGCGATGAGTATATATGTTGTAGTCTTTTTCATCGTTTCCCTGATTAATTGTTAAAACCGCCTTCTGGTCAGATTAGTTTCAGCTAAAACCAGCGATAAGGCAATCAAACTGAAAAAGTAAATCAAGTCCTTAGTGTCAATTACACCGCGGCTGATTGATTCGAAATGAGTATTCAGATTGAGATAGCTGAAGATGCCACCAAGAAATCCGGTGAAATTTCCGGCAAGAACGCCGAAAATGATATGGAAGAATATGCCTATTAAAAGTGCAATTAGAAATGCAACTATCTGATTTTTAGATAAACTACTTGCAAAAAGTCCGATGCCAATATAGGACGACGACATCAGAATTAATCCCAGATAGCCGGTCCACACTGAACCATGATCAAGAGGCCCTAAAGTGGCAATTGTTATATAATAGGGTAGGGTGAATGCCAGGGCTATGCATACCAATAACAGAGTTGCAAGGAACTTGCCCAGAATAACCTGCCAGTCTGTAATCGGCTTGGTCAGCAGTAATTCAATTGTGCCTGATCGTGTTTCTTCCGAAATTAGACCCATGGTCATAGCTGGAATAAAAAAGAATAAGGACCAGTATGCAATTCCAAAAAAGGACTGCATGTTAGCCTGTCCAACCATGAAGACATCGGCGCCGGAAATCCAGGTAAAGAAACCGCTAAAGCCCAGAAAGGCTATCAAAAGTATATATGCCATAAGGGAATTGAAAAAGGCATTCAATTCGCGGCGTGCAATAATCCAGATCTCTTTCATTTTACCGGATATTTAAAGATTAATCAGTTCATAGTAAGTTCATGGAAAATATCTTCAAGCTTGGTCTCAACTATAACCATCTCAGTGAGAGTCCAGCCGTTTTTTACACATAAATCAAAAGTCAATTTTCGGGAGCTGACATTTGGCCGGCTTTGAATTTCAAAGCGATTGTCGGATCCGCTGATCGGATTCACCCAATCAATCGAAGGAATTTTCTGGAGAGCGGCAATAATTTCATTCTTGCTGCCATCTTCAATCGTGAGCTTGAGCATCTCCTGACCCTGAGCCTTTTTTCTGAGATTCTCAGGAGTTCCGTCAGCAACAATTTTCCCTTTGCTGATGATAAGTATCCTGTCGCAGGTGGCTTCCACCTCGGCAAGTATATGCGAACTCAGAATAACGGTTTTTTCACGGCCGATTGCCTTGATCAGATCCCGGATTTCAATAATCTGATTCGGGTCAAGGCCGGAAGTGGGCTCATCAAGGATTAATACCTCGGGATCATGAATCAGTGCCTGGGCAAGCCCAACCCGCTGCTTATATCCTTTGGACAACTCCCCGATTTTTTTATGCTTTTCACCCTCAAGGCCGCAAAGCTTAACCATTTCAAGGATCCGGCCGGGTATACGTGATTTGTCAATCCCCTGAATCTGAGCTACAAAACGCAGATAATCAATAACTGGCATATCATTGTACAGAGGATTGTTCTCGGGTAGATAACCTATACGTTTTCTTACTTCTTCAGGCTGGTCAATCACACTGAATTCCCCGACATGGATATCCCCTTTGTTCGGAACCAGAAATGAAGTTATTGCCTTCATTGTTGTCGTTTTCCCTGCCCCGTTTGGCCCAAGGAATCCAAGCACTTCACCGGTATGAACCTTGAAAGAGATATTGTCCACAGCTTTTTGTGTCCCATAAATCTTCGTAAGATTCTCGACAATGATGTCCATGTTATTTAAGTTTTAAAAGGTTTTTAGATCGGGTACAAATGAACAAAATCGCATTAGTATTTAATACAGGTCATTAATGCTAATTAATACTCATTAAGGAAAATTAACAGTAGAGATGCATAATAATGCGCCTTAAGGCGGTGAGACCTAATTATACGTCCCTACAAGGAAACCTTAATCTCAAGGATTTCCTTTGTTTCGCCAGTTATACGGAACCGATTATCTGCCCGGTATCCCACAATCCAGACAATCTTTTCGCCACTTGCCAGAATCCATGCCCTGCTTTTATCAATGCGGTTCACTTTCTGATCAATAAAATAATCACTTACCTTTTTTGAACTTTCCATCCCGAAAGGAGAAAAGAAATCACCTTGCTCCCATCTGCGAAGAATCAATGGAAGATCCAGTTTCTCATAGTCCAGGCAAACCGTATCTGAGTTCCTGGATGGCTGAAAATTCTTATTAGGAATGATTGTGCAATCAAATCTTACAGGAAGATCATTTTCAGGCTGTTCCGGGTCTAAGTAGTAGCGCTCGGCAACCTGTAAGCAGGTCTCGGAAATAATCATATCTTCCCGGTCAATGAGCAAAGTATAGTTCCTGCTGTTAAAAATCCTGCCTGAATTCAATCCGGCTGCAGAAAGTATTTGTTTGACCTGCTTCCCATTAAATCCAAAAGGTCTCAGAAGTTCAAATAAAATGATTTCCGGAAACTTTTCGTTTTTAAGCCGGTTAATATTAATTCGTGACTGATCTTCCTGCTGAATTAGTAATTCACCGTTTTTTATCCGAATAAAATCATCGATAATACCTTGTGCCTGGGTAAACAGTTTTTGTTCTTCGCGAACAATCTGGCGAAAGGAAGGATTGATCTTTTCAATTTCCGGTAAAATAACCTGTCTGATCCGGTTCCTGACAAATCGAATGTCCTGATTACTGGTATCATGCCTGTACTCAAGATGGCGAAAATCCAGATATTCAATTATTTCTTTTCGATTGGTAAAAAGGAGCGGTCGGATAATGTTTCCCTGGATTGGCTGAATACCGGATATTCCCCTGATGCCCGTACCCCTGATCAGGTTGATAAACATGGTCTCAACCGAGTCATCAGTGTGGTGAGCTACGGCTGTTCTCGCACTGCCTGTTTCACGACGGATTTTTTCAAACCATTCATAGCGCAGATCCCGTGCAGCCATTTCAATGGAAATGCCCTTCTCATTAGCATATTCTCGCGTTTGGAAGGTCTTTGCATGGAGAGGCAAATCATAAACAACTGAGATTTTTTTTACGAAATCTTCGTCGTCATCAGATTCCTGACCTCTTAAACTGAAGTTGCAATGGGCAAGGATAATTTTTTGATTCAACCTTGAAAACAGATCCACAAGGGCAACAGAATCTCCGCCACCGCTTAACGCCATGACGATCTGGTCATCCGGACTGAATAAATTGTTCGAGCTTGAGAAACTGATAAACCGGTCGATCAGGTCAGTTTTCATCTTACAGTCCGAGTACCTTTAAGCCCTGTTCGAAATAAATGTCCTTTGGTATGCCCTTTTCGTTCACCCGGTTCAAATCGTTCTGGAGTCCGG
Source organism: uncultured Bacteroidota bacterium (assembly GCA_903832165.1). GTDB lineage: Bacteria > Bacteroidota > Bacteroidia > Bacteroidales > UBA12481 > UBA12481. The sequence continues at coordinate 3,816 of CAILAQ010000894.1, forward strand.
GGATAATTATTCCCTTCTCGGCTAAAAGGGATTTTATGCCATCGTAGTTTCCATCACCCTGAAGAGTTATAATTTTAGCAGCCAGACTATTGACGGCTTCTTTCATTGGCTCATAACTCACGGTATAGGTACCGCTCACAGAATCTCTCGTAAACGCTCCAGCCTCTCTGAAGTAGTTAAATTGAAGCATGTTTGCCTTGCCATGTGCGTTTGAAGCCCCAAATCTAACAGAACGGAAAAGACCAGCAATATAGGTTACATAGTTGTCCATCAGGTCTTTTTGGCCTAACTCGCCCATTGCACCAAGCTGGGAGACCAGGTACAAACCAAGGACATCTGCCTTTGCCTCTTCTATGGCACTGTACTGATCGCTCAGAATCTGCCTGACCGCACCCTTGCCGTTCAAAGCATTTTTGATTCCAAGTCCATGCGCAACCTCATGAAACATTATATTTTCGAAAAAGGCATTGAAGACCACGTGCTTTCTTTGATCAGTA
>CAILAQ010000895.1 GCA_903832165.1 uncultured Bacteroidota bacterium
ACCCAATTGGCCTACCAGTTGGGGCATCGCCATGGTACACACCCTCATTTGAATGTCGGACTATTCAAGCAAGAATGGGATCACGCCAAGAACATTGGTCAATTGCAAAATGACGCTCGCCAAAGCAAAGAAGTCTTCATCCAGCATCTGTTGGCGACGTATGTAGAGCCGTTGCCGCCCATCTGGGCAACAGTCGAAATCATGACATTGGGCCAGCTTTCCAAGTGGTATGCCAATCTGAAAAGCGGTGCCGACCGCAACCTTGTGGCACATGTGTATGACTGTGACGAAATCAACCTGGTGTCATTCCTCCACCATTTGAGTACTGTGCGCAACCTGTGCGCCCATCATAGCCGTTTATGGAACCGCGAATTCATTTTCACATTCAAGTTGCCTAGGCAGCGGCCACAAGCATTGCTCGGCTGTTTCAATCCGCAAGAGCCTCGCCGCATCTATAACACCTTGGTCATGCTGCACTATCTGATGGATCGGATTTCACCCGGCCACCATTGGCGGCAACGATTGGTTGAGATGATGAACCGGCATCACATTGACCCATCGCAAATGGGCTTTCCCGCCGATTGGAAAATACGGGCAATCTGGCTTTAGACATCCCAATAAGGGACTGGCGTTGTTTACCTACAAGCGTGTTAATAATTACTACATAAAAATAATGGCTAAAGTTAGATCAGTAAAAGAAGTCAAAGACGAACCCTTGGAAAAGCAACTTTGGAAATCTGCCGACAAGTTGCGTAAGAACATCGATGCCGCCGAATACAAGCATGTGGTGTTGGGGTTGATCTTCCTCAAATATATCTCTGATTCCTTTGAGGAGTTGTTTGCAAAACTGCAATTGGGCGAAGGTGAGTATGAAGGGGCGGACCCGGAGGACAGGGACGAATACAAGTCGGAAAATGTTTTTTTTGTGCCGCAGGAAGCCCGCTGGTCATTTTTACTTGCCAAAGCCAAACAACCTACGATTGGAACCACTATTGACGCTGCAATGGACGCCATCGAAAAGGAAAACGCTTCGCTCAAGGGCGTGTTGCCCAAGGTGTTTGCTCGGCAAAACCTAGACCCTACCAGTTTGGGCGGGTTGATTGACCTGATTGGGAATATTGCGCTAGGCGATGCCAAATCTCGCAGCGCCGATGTGTTAGGCCATGTATTTGAGTATTTTTTAGGTGAATTCGCCTTGGCGGAAGGCAAACAAGGCGGGCAGTTCTACACCCCGCGCAGCATTGTGGAGTTGTTGGTCGCCATGCTGGAACCCTACAAAGGCCGGGTGCTTGATCCTTGTTGCGGGTCGGGGGGCATGTTTGTCCAGTCGGAGAAGTTTGTCGCGGAGCATCAAGGCCGCATCAACGATATTTCCATCTACGGGCAAGAGAGCAATCAGACGACTTGGCGGCTGGCAAAGATGAACCTAGCCATTCGTGGCATTGATAGCTCGCAAGTGAAATGGAACAACGAAGGTTCGTTCCTCAATGACATGCATAAAGACCTTAAAGCCGATTTCATCATCGCCAATCCGCCCTTTAACGATAGCGATTGGAGCGGGGAATTATTGCGCAATGATGGTCGCTGGCAATATGGCACACCGCCATCTGGCAATGCCAACTATGCTTGGTTGCAGCATTTTATTTATCACCTGTCCCCAACAGGCAAGGCCGGTGTGGTGTTGTCCAAGGGGGCGCTGACCAGCAAATCCAGCGGCGAAGGCGATATTCGCAAGAACTTGATTGCCGATGGCAACCTAATTGATTGCATCGTCAACTTGCCCGCCAAACTGTTTTTGAATACTCAAATACCGGCGGGGCTGTGGTTCATGAATCGCGCACGTAATAACGGTCATCCACGCAAAGACGAAATCTTGTTTATTGACGCTCGTAACTTAGGCCATTTAATCAACCGCCGAACTCGCGAACTATCTCAAGAAGACATTCAGACAATTGCCAAGACCTATCATGCTTGGCGCACGGGTGAAGTAGCGTATGAGGATGTGAAAGGCTTTTGTGCCTCAACATCGCTGGATCGGGTGAAGGCATTGGACTATGTAATTACACCGGGACGCTATGTTGGATTGCCGGATGAAGAGGACGACTTCGAATTTGCCGAACGATTTGCCGCATTGAAAGTGGAATTTAAGGCGCAATTGCTGGAAGAAGCAGAGTTGAATAATGCGATTGTCGAAAATTTATCAAGGGTAAAGGTAAATGTATGAATAAATGGGAGACAACGACCCTTTCAGAAATTTGTTCCGATATTTCTTACGGCTATACAGCAAGTGCTATATCAGGAGGCTATGGGCCTAAATTTCTTCGTATCACAGACATTGTTCCAGATAGAATAAATTGGGATACAGTTCCAACCTGCAACGCGGATGAAAAAGAAATTCATAAATATAAACTTGAAAATGGCGATATTGTAATTGCTAGAACAGGAGCAACCACAGGTTATAACAAGGTTATAAGAAATGTGTCATTTGATGCAGTTTATGCGTCTTACTTGATTCGCTATAAAGTAGATGCAGCGAAAGCATACCCTTATTTTATAGGATACTTACTTCAATCCAACTCTTGGTATGACTATGTGGAAGCTGTCGCTGGAGGCTCAGCGCAACCAGGTGCTAACGCAAAGCAACTTGGTAGCTTTGAAATTTTACTTCCACCATTAGCATTACAAAAAGCCATAGCTACAGTTATCAGCAGCCTAGACGACAAAATAGACCTGCTAAACCGCCAAAACAAGACGCTTGAAGCGATGGCAGAAACGATTTTTCGTCAGTGGTTTGTGGAGGAGGTTGGGGATGATTGGGAAGAAGTTAAAATTACAGAATTGTTTGATGTGCGGGATGGAACTCACGATTCACCAAAAGAAAAACCAATAGGTAAACCACTTATAACTTCAAAACATATAAAATTGAATTATTTGGATTTTGATAACGCATATCTAATATCAGAAGAAGATTTTGAAAAAATAAATCAACGAAGCAAGGTGGATACGAATGATATTTTAATTTCCATGATAGGTACTATTGGTCTAATTTATTTAGAGCAATCAGATTTAGTGAATTACGCAATAAAAAATATTGGGTTATTAAAAACGTCACAAAATACACAATGGATAATATATACATATCTTTGGTTAAAATCTAATATAGGCCGTAATTTCTTAGATGAACATTCCAGTGGAAGCACTCAAGAATATGTCTCACTGGGAAGCCTCAGAAGTATTCATTTCAAGAAACCACCGAAAAATAAATTAATTGAATTTAACAAATTATCATCGGCCTATTTTGATAAAATAAAAATCAATAACAACCAAATTCGCACTCTCGAAAAACTCCGCGACACCTTATTACCAAAACTAATGAGCGGTGAAGTTATGGTAGTTTAGTTATGGAAAAACTCAGGGCAACGATTGCGCAATACAGCCGATGGAAGGAGCTTGAGCCTTATATTGACAGGATTGAGGGTCATTTTGAGTCAGATTTCAGTCTCACTGTCGAGAATGCTAAAGCATTACTCGAAAGTATTGCAAAAGAGATTTGCACTATACACACGGTTGATCTTGGCAATTCACCAAGTATAAATAACGTATTGAAGAAGGCGTTCATTGCGCTTGGTTACTCAAATAATAATATGGTTAACAAAGTTTCTGGTTCGTTGGCGAACATAGGACAAGAACTTGGTAATCTTAGAAATGAAATTAGCCCGACATCACATGGAAAGCCTCTTCATGAATTAAGGGAAAGAAACAACAAAGTTGATTTGTTGACGCGGGAATTTTTGATTGATAGTACCTTGGTTGTGGCCGTCTTTCTGATTCGTGCTTTTGAGGAACGTAAGAGTGTAGTTGTAATTTCGGACGAAGAAACAGTTGAAACTGAATTTATTAAATATGAGGATTCAGAAGAGTTTAATGTATTCTGGGATGATATATATGGAGAATTTAATATGGGAGAATACTCTTATGTTGCTAGCGAAATTTTGTTTAATGTAGATTACAGGGCTTACGAAATCGAAATTAAGGCATTTAAGGAATCGGATCAAGAAGTAGAATCTGAGGAATAATAAATGAGTCGCTTGACTGAATCTGCCATCGAGAATTTTGCCATCAAGCTATTTGAGCGTTTAGGCTATGCCTACCTCCACGGGCCAGACATCGCTCCCGATGGAGACTATCCAGAACGAAGCCATTACGCCGAGGTGTTGCTGGTAGGTCGGTTGGAACAGGCTTTGCGGCGGATCAACCCCAAATTGTCAAATGACGTTTTGCACTTGGCGCTTAAGGAAGTGCAACGCATCCAGTCACCCGACTTGTTGGCG
>CAILAQ010000896.1 GCA_903832165.1 uncultured Bacteroidota bacterium
AATTACCAGGAACGGGAACCGGTTAAAATCCGGATCGAACCCGATGCCATTTTATTGTACAATTCCGGCGGCCCTGACCGGTCCATAAAGAAAGAAGATTTCATCACCGGTAAAGCTATTCCTAAGCGTTACCGGAACCGGCGGCTGGGCGATTTTCTTAAAGAACTCAAATTAACAGAAGGACATGCAACCGGCCTGCCCGCCATCAAGAGGGCAATGCTGCAAAACAGTTCACCGGAACCGCTATTCGATTTTGATGAAGAACGGACGTGGTTTCAGGTAACCTTGCCAATCCATACCTCTTTTGTGCAAAAACTTCCGATTACTCTGGATGTAAACAAAGTTAAATGGGACCTTGAAAGTATTAACATCTGGTTGAATCAATTACTTGATTATTTAGGTTCATCTGAGATCATAGATAAGGCTGGAGATATAGCTGGTGCCATAGCTGAAAATGTTGATAGCATTGATTATCATGCAAATAAAATTGCAAGGACTATCGATAGTGCTATAGCTGGTGCCATAGCTGGTGCCATAGTTAAGACTCTAAATGAAAAGGAATTACTAGTGCTTGAAATAGCGAAATTGTCCAACGAACGGCAGTCAATATTATCAAGATTGGGCGTAACTAACCACCGAAAAAACTATGGAAGGTATATGTTGCCATTAATAGAATTGGACTGGCTTACAATGACCATCCCAGGCAAGCCGACGAGTCCAAAGCAACAGTATCTCACCACCTTAAAAGGGCGGCTGGTATTGGAATTATTAAAACACAAAGCCAAATAAGCCCATTCCAAAGGAGGGGCTAAGTAATTACAGACACTAAAAATTCAAGCTATTGCTTTCTGGCTTATGCCAAGTTAGTGCCTGCTCCAGGCAATCAGATATACACGCATTTCGAATTTGGCTGTTACCTTTAACCCGATAATCATTAAATCGCGTAAAGGGGGAATATATGCCAAAAGCAACAATACTAAAAACCGTTTTTCTACTGTCGGTTTCCTTGATCAGCCTGATGTTACAGGCACAGGTTCGGCCTGCTCATATTTTTGATAATAATATGGTGCTGCAGCGCGACAAGCCGGTCAGGGTATGGGGATCAGCATCTCCGCAGGAAAAGGTTAAAATTGAATTCGGCGGACAGGTCAAATCCGTCGTTGCCAATAAGCAGGGGGAGTGGTCCGTATTTCTCGATCCCATGACTGCCAACTCACAGGCAGCGGATATGAAAGTCACGGGTAAAGGCAATTCAGTGCTTTTCACCAATGTTCTGGTTGGGGATATCTGGATTCTGGGAGGGCAAAGCAATATGGAATTCGACCTTTCCCGCATTTTCCATGGTGATGTGGAAATCCTCTCTGCTAATTTTTCCAAAATTCGTTTGATGACCATACCGAGCTCAGCAGATCTGAAACCACAGAAGGATTTTGAACGAATCAATGAGTGGGACGGCTGGAATGAACGCTTCGATAAAAAGGGATTCTGGTTCATCTGTTCCCCGGAAACTGTCCCGACTTTTTCAGGATTGGGTTATATTTTCGGCAGGCGATTATTTATGGCCAGCCAGGTTCCCATCGGATTGATTGATGTATCCATAGGTGGCACCACTGTTGAAGCATGGCTCACTCCGGAGACACTGGCAGGAATGCCTGAAAACAGTTCCCTGCTTAAACAATGGAATGAAAAGGTGGCTGCATACGATCCGGTTGAAAACCTCAAAACACAGATCAGAAACTGGGAGAAAGACAGTGCAGCCCGGATTAAGGAAGGCCAGAAGCCCGAACCAAAACCGATTAAACCGGCTCTTGGTCCCTCTTTCGACAGGAATTTTCCGGGATCCTCGTATACAGGAATGGTCGCTGTAATTGCCGGCCTCACCGTAAAAGGGGTAGTATTTCACCACGGGTATAATAATGCTCTGGAAGATTCGCGTCCGAAACTGTATGCATTGAACTTCAAGGCATTGATTAAAGATTGGAGAACCACTTTCAACGACAAGGATTTACCGTTTGGCATCATTGAATTCAGTGCCGGAGGGGAACCCCAGACACTGGATAATTATGAACTCAGAATGCTCGACCCTGCTCCCTCTATTCGGGAAGGTCAGTTTAAAGCCTTCACAGATCTGCCCAATACGGGATTTGTTTGTTCCTACGACCAGCAGGTGAACTGGTACCATCCGCAGAAAAAGGTGGAGGCCGGCGAAAGAATGGCCCGATGGGCCCTGGCAACCCAGTATGGATTTGATCTTGAATGGGCACCGGCCATCTGTACGGGAATTGAACGACTTCAGGATAAAATAGTCGTTACCTTTAACAAGGAGGTGAAAACGTCGGATGACCGTCCGATCGAAGGTTTCTGTATTGCCGGGAGCGATCGCCATTTCTACCCCGCAAAAGCGGTCTATGTGAAAACACCCGACGATAAAGGCAAGCCGGTTGATGATAGAAAGAGGATTGAAATCAGTAACCCTCTGGCAATTGATCCCATTGAGGTGCGGTATGCCTGGGCCCGAAACCCCCTGGGCAATCTGGTAAATTCAGCTTGCCCGATCATTCCGGTTCCCCTGTTTCGGACAGATAACTGGGACTATCCCGAAGCACCCTATCTGACTGATGAATATGCAGCACACCGGGCCAATCTGAAAAGTCTGCGGAAACAGGCTACGGAACTGGCGCGGCTCCGTATCATCAGTGAGGCAGAAATAAAATTGAAAAAATGAATCCATATGCCCTGCTGAATCCCGCCATTGTAACCCTGGTGTCGTGCGCCTTTCTTCCATCGTCCAGGGAGATGACAAAACAAAGACCTGCCAATCCGAATATCGTATTCATTCTGGCGGATGACATGGGCTATGGTGATGTCGGCTGCTATAATCCGGCGTCGAAAATACCAACCCCGAACATGGATAAGCTGGCCTCGCAGGGGATCCGGTTTGTCAACGCACACAGTCCCGCCGCCCTCAGTTCTCCAACCCGATACGGCTTTTTAACAGGCCGCTATTGCTGGAGAACCCGGCTTAAGGAGGGCGTGCTCATTGGTTACGATGAGCCTCCGCTGATTGAAACCGGCAGACCCACAATTGCATCCGTTTTAAAAAGCAAGGGATATGAAACAGCCGGAATCGGGAAATGGCATGTGGGATTGAACTGGCAAACCAAAGACGGCTATGTTATTCAGGACGACCAGAATAACTGGAGCAAGAATCCGTTAGTTAATCAGGAGAATGAAAAGCATATCGATTTTTCAAAGCCCATTAACGGAGGACCAACGGAACTGGGATTCGATTATTTTTTCGGGACTGCGGGCTGCTCAACCAGTGACCCGCCCTATTGTTTTATCGCTCAAAACAGGACGGTGGATATTCCCTCGGTCATGAGTCCTGATTCCTTCAGTAAACTTCCTGGTTTTGGTCCCGGCCTGATGGCACCCGGGTTTTCGCTGACGGATGTTGATCCTGTTTTCACGGAAAAAGCCATCGGGTTTATAAAGGATCATCAGAATAAACTGCCGGACAAACCCTTTTTCCTGTATCTCGCACTTTCCTCACCCCACAATCCGTTCCTTCCTCCGGATTTTGCAAAAGGGAAAAGCACCGAAGGCCCCCGGGGAGATCTGGTCACGGTGGTCGACTGGAGCGTTGGCCGTATACTGGAGGTCCTGAAGCAATACGGGCTCGATAAGAATACTCTGGTTATCGTAACCAGCGACAATGGCGCAATTAAAGGAGCTAACGGTCATAAATCCAACGGTGATTACCGGGGATTTAAGGCAAATATCTGGGATGGCGGCCACCGGATACCGTTTATCGCCCGCTGGCCGGGCAAGATAAAACCCGGCAGCGAGAGCAGTGAAGTCATCAGCCTGACGGACATGTTTGCTACTTTTTCCGATCTGGTTTCTGCAAAAGTGACCGATGGCAGCGGCGAAGACAGCTATGATATTCTTCCCGCATTTTTTGGCAAACGACAGGAGAATTCTGATACCCGCGTGAGGGTATTCCACTCCGGGGGCGGATTTTTTGCAGTCCAGAAAGGGCCATGGAAGCTGATCGACGGAACAAAAGGATCCGGAGCCGGATTAAAGCTGCTGAACGAAGGACCCTCAGTCAAGACCGGACAACTGTATAATGTTGCAGAAGATCCGTCTGAAAAGATTGATCTTTGGGAAAAGGAGCCTGGTGTGGTCAAAGAGTTGGAGGCCATCCTTGAGAAGTGCAAATCAGTGGCCGCAACCAATAAAATCCAAAATTCTCAAATCCATGAATAAACTGTGGATGCTTTGTCCGCTGATATCGCCACTCCTGTCGACCGGTGCTACCGCGCAGGAACCCAAACAACCCAATGTCATCCTGATTCTGACTGATGATCAGGGCTATGGCGATATTGCAGCGCTCGGAAACCCGTACATTTCAACCCCCAATCTCGACCGGCTTTACAGCGAGAGTATGCGGCTCGCCAATTACCACGTTTGTCCGACCTGCTCCCCCACCCGGGCGGCCCTGCTCACCGGAAGGTATAACAACCGCACCGGAGTGTGGCACACGGTTACCGGTAGAAGCCGGATCCGTGAAGATGAAACTACCATGGCCCAAATATTTTCAGATAACGGCTATGAAACCGGCATGTTCGGCAAATGGCACCTGGGCTTTTCCTATCCTGCCCGACCCATGGACAAAGGGTTTAAAACAGCCGTTTATCTTGGTGGCGGCGGAATCGGAAATACCCCGGATTATTGGAATAATGATTATTTCGACGATCACTATTTCGTCAATGGTGAGGCCCGGCCTTTCACGGGTTATTGCACGGATGTATGGTTCTCAGAGGCATCGAAATTTATCCGGAACAATAAGGATAAACCCTTCTTCTGCTACCTCGCCACCAATGCCCCCCATGGGCCTTATTACGTTGAAGATAAGTATTCCGATCCCTATAAAAACAACCCTAAAATTCCCAATGCCAATTTCTACGGGATGATTACCAATTTCGATGAGAACCTCGGCAAACTTAGGAAGCAGCTCGAAGAGATGGGTATAGCAGATAATACCATCCTGATCTTTATGAGCGATAACGGCACCGCTGCGGGTGTGACGCTCGACGGGCACTGGAGGGACAGCTACCCGACGGATATCGGATTCAATGCCGGTATGCGCGGCACCAAAGGAAGTCCGTATGAAGGCGGTCACCGGGTACCCTGCTTTATCCGATGGCCAAATGGCAATTATTCAAAAGGGACCGATATTAAGAAACTTACTGCTCACATTGATATCCTTCCCACCCTGGCTGAAATGTGCAAACTGAAGACCCCTCCGGGATATCATTCGGATGGTGTGAGCCTCGTAAAGGCATTGAAAGGAAATGCCGGGTACCTTGCCGGACGTACACTTACCGTTGATTCTCAGCGAAAGGAAGTTCCTGAAAAATGGAGGCTTTGTTCAGTGATGTCAGACCGATGGAGATTGGTCAATGGCACGGAGTTATATGACCTTGATACAGATCCCGGACAGCGGAAAAATATTGCTGCGGACCATCCTGAAACAGTCGCTAAATTGCGCAGCTCCTACGAGAGCTGGTTTGCCGATGTATTCAGTAACTGGGAAACCCGCTCTTATGTCAGGCTAGGCGAAACCGCATCCGGTGAAGCCATTTTAACCTCGCACGACTGGATGGGGGTGGTGCGTGCCGACGGAACACCTGCCATCAACGAGGATGGTGAGGAAACTCCCGTATTCGCTCACTCGCAGGTGAGGAACGGGGCACAATTGAACGGATACTGGGATATCGATGTCAGAACCGCCGGGGAGTACAACATTGAGCTGCGCCGGTGGCCCAGAGAAGCCGATCTGGAGATCTGCGGAGGACTCCCGGCATCGACCATTCCTATTCCTGGCGGTAAACCCTTTGGTCCAGGCAAAGCGCTGAAAATAACTGAGGCCTCCGTAAAAATCGGGAATCAGCAGGAATCAAAGAAAGTTGAGCCAGGAGATAAATCCATCATTTTCAAGATAACCCTGACCGAAGGAAAATATCAACTTAACACCAGATTTTCCAATAACCAAGATATATCCATGGGAGCTTATTATGTATATCTGAATAAACTGAAATGATGAATTAGTATTTTGTAAACTAAAGCTATCCTCCCTATGAGCCATTTTTCGAACCGTTTGATAATAACAGCATTAATTCTGATTGCGGGTTTAAGCCTGAATGCGCAGAATCCATCGACCTCGCGCCTGCTTTACGATCAGCCGGCAACTCTGTGGACCGATGCCATGCCGATTGGCAATGGTCACTTGGGCGCAATGGTATTTGGAAGGACCCATGAAGAACTGATCCAGCTCAATGAAAGCACCCTATGGGCTGGCGGACCCTATAACTCCAACGGACCGGGCGGACTTCCCTACCTCGACTCAATCCGGAACCTTGTTTTTGCTGGTAAGGGCAAGCAGGCAGAAGAGATGTTCGAAAAAACCTGGATGGCGCGGAGCTGGGAATCTGCCCGTTATCTGCCACTGGGCAACCTCCGGATATTATCGCCGGGACATGCTTTGGTTACCGATTATAAACGTGAACTTTCCCTGGACTCGGCGATTGTAAAGGTCAGCTATAAAGTTGGTGAGGTGAAATTTACCCGGACAGCTTTCTGCTCAGCGGTCGACCAGGTAATGATTATCCGTTTGGAAGCTTCACGCCCCGGACAGATCAGCAGCTATTTTGAACTTGAGGGCCGGACTAATCCTGCCGGAACCGGGGACGAAAAATGGAGCGTTTTGCCGGCGGCGGGTAACAATCTGATCCTGGCAGGAATTGTCCCAAGCTATGTCAGCTCCGATCAGCGGCTTAAATACGAAGGAAGGCTTCGCGTAATCCCGGAAGGAGGAACAGTTTCAACAGTATTTGCCGATAATCAGCCTCAGATAAAAGTAGTGAATGCTAATTCTGTGGTCCTCATATTCACTGCAGCAACCGGTTTTAAAAAATATAACGATATCTCCGGCGATCCGGTGAAAAGGAATGATGCCGTAATGGAGAAAGTGAAACCCCGCTCCTTCGAGCAGATCCTGAAAGACCATGTCATGGATTTCGGCAATCTGTTTAAACGGGTAAGCCTCAAACTGTCGGACACAGATTTTTCGCGCACTTCAACGGAAAAAAGATTTGCAGCCTTTGCCGAAGGAAAGGATCCAAACTTCGCCGCCCTTTTTTTTCAGTATGGCCGTTACCTGATGATCAGCTGTTCCAGATCTGGCGGACAGCCCTCCAATTTGCAGGGAATATGGAATGCCGATATGAATCCAGCCTGGAACGGGGGCTATACCACCAATATCAATTTTGAAATGAACTACTGGCCTTCCGATCTCACCAACCTGTCGGAATGCCGCGAGCCTCAGCTGTCGACAATCCGGGACATGTACGAAACAGGTAGTGAAACAGCAAAAAAGAACTTTGGAGCTGACGGCTGGATATTCAATTGCAATTCAGACATCTGGCTGAACAGTGCTCCGATTTACGGAGCCTACTGGGGAAGCTGGCATACCGCGGCGGCCTGGTTTTGTGATGATGTATGGGATCATTTCCTTTACACGCAGGACACTGGCTATCTGAAAAAGTATTATTACCTGATCCGTGATGCGGCACTGTTTTTTGATCAGACCCTGGTAAAACACCCGAAATACGGATGGCTGGTGACCAATCCATCAGGATCGCCGGAGAATGGTCCGGGGGGCGACCCAGCCTGGACCCGCAATGCCGACGGATCAAGGAACCGGCCCATCGGAATATGTGCCGGATCGACCATGGATAATGCACTGGTTGGTGAGCTGTTTGAACATTTCATCGAAGCATCGAAACTGGTTGGAGAGGACAAAGTGCTCCGGGAATCAGTGGCCGGAAAAAGAAAACTGCTGGCACCGTATCAGATTGGAAATTACGGACAGCTGCAGGAATGGCTCGAAGATCTGGACAATCCGAAAGATCGCCACCGTCATACCTCGCAGTTGTGGGGACTTTACCCCGGGATATCGATCGACCCGATTCGCTCACCAAAACTTGCTGATGCCGCCAAAGTAGTGCTGGAGCATAAGGGCGATGAATCGACAGGGTGGGCAATGGGTTGGAGAATGAATCTATGGGCCCGGTTATTGGACGGTAACCATGCTTACAAGCTGCTGAAAAGACAGCTGATGCTGGTGAATTCTGATGCCTATGGAGCCGGTCCGGGAGGCACCTACCTGAACATGATGGATGCCCACCCGCCATTTCAAGTTGATGGCAATTTCGGCGGCACCGCAGGAATTGCCGAAATGTTGCTGCAATCGCACAACGGTTATCTGGCATTTCTGCCTGCCCTTCCCGATGTCTGGCCAAAAGGCGTATTTAAAGGCCTAATCGCAAGGGGTGCTTTCGAGATCGGCATGGAATGGGAAAACAACAAATGGACCTCCATAACTGCGCTGTCGAAAAAGGGAAACCCCTGCAGAATCAAAGAATCCGGATCATTAAAAGTGACCTGCGATGGAAAGCCGGTTAAAACCAGCAGGGAAGGGAAAGAGTTCATCTCCTTTAAAACCGAACAGGGCAAGTCGTATCAGATTAACCGATAATTAAAAAGAAAACAATATGCGCCTAAGAATTTTATTGGCATTAAGCCTGCTGATCTCTGTCTGCTCAATATCCCCGGGACAAAACAATAATTCCGCGAAAAATATTGGCAGCTTTCAGAATTTTTCGGATGAATTTATCAATCCCCCCTCGTCCTACAGGCCAGGCGCTTTCTGGTGCTGGCTGAATGGAAATATGTCCGCCACGGCAATTACCAGGGACCTGGAAGCCATGAAATCCAAGGGGATGAACAGGGCTGAAATCTGGGACGTGGCAGCTGTTAAAAATCCGGCGTTTATACCTGCCGGAGAGGCATTTCTGGGAGATAAATCCGTTAACCTTATCAAACATGCGATATCAGAAGGGAAAAGATTAAAAATGAGCATTGGCATTGTTGCCTCGAGTGGGTGGAATGCCGGTGGATCATGGGTTACCCCCGAATGGGCATCAAAAAACCTCTTTTTCTCGAAAGTTGAGGTTGCAGGTCCACAGGCCCTTGCCATGGATCTTCCATTTCCAAAGTTCCCGGAAGGTTGTCCGATGAAGGACAAGAATACCCCCGTTTTTTACAAAGATGTTGCAGTACTTGCTGTTCCGTTCAGTGCCGACAGTACCGTTGCTAACCTTTCCAATGTGGTGAGTCTGAACCCACAGTTTAAGGATGGAAAATTGACCTGGGAAGTCCCGGCAGGAAAGTGGATTATACTGCGATTCGTCTGTTCAAACAATGGACAGCAGCTGATTGTTCCTTCGCCCAATTCGAATGGTCTGTTTATTGATTTTTTTGATCCGCAGGCCACCATCAGGCATCTGAAATACTTCATGGACCGGCTGGGCGTAACGCCTGAGAATTCCGCAGAAGCCGGACTGGCGTATTTTGAGTTCGACAGCATGGAACTTGCCGACGGCACCCCCTGGACCGATTTATTTCCGTCCATTTTCAAGCAAAGGATGGGATACGAAATTGAGAAATACCTGCCTGTTCTGGCTGGCTGGAAAATCAAGGATATTACCGATCGTTTCCGATACGATTTTAACCGGGTTGTGAGTGATCAGCTAATTTACAGTCATTATCAGACAGGCACTGAATTCTTGAAAAAATACAATGCGAAGCTGGTTTCTGAATCGGGCGGTCCGGGAGCACCGGTTTGGAATACCTGTCCGGTTGATGCTTTAAAGGCACTGGGTACGGTGTCGGTTCCCCGCGGCGAATTCTGGATCAAACACCGGAATATGTTCCTTGTCAAAGAGGTATCAAGCGCATCGCACATCTACGCGAAAAAAATTGTGGATGCTGAGTCATTTACCACCTGGAGAAGATGGAAAGATTCTCCGTTTGATATGAAAAAACTGGTAGACCGGGCATTTTGCGAGGGGCTGAATAACATCACCTTCCACACTTTCGCCAGTACAAATCCGGAAGATGGATTGCCGGGCCGCACCTATCATGCCGGTTACGATATGAATCCGGGCACTACCTGGTGGGCCAAATCCAAACCCTTTATGGACTATCTTTCCAGATGCAGCTACCTGCTTCAGCAAGGGTTATTCGTGGGCGATGCCTGTTATTTTTATGGCGACCAGACCCCTAATTTCTTCCCGCTGTTCCATAGTGTGCCCGAAAAGCCGAGACTTAAGGGTTTAGGCAATGGCTACGATTATGATGTGATTAACTCTGATATTATCCTGAACAGGATGTCGGTTAAAGATGGCCGGCTGGTATTACCCGATGGGTTGAGCTATGCGATCATGCTCCTGCCCGATCAGGTTCACATGCCACTGGAAGTATTGAAAAAAATCAGCGAACTGGTCAAAGCCGGTGCCACGGTGGTAGGCCCGCGGCCAACAACCGTTCCGGGGTTGAGAGATTGGGAACCCGAAAATGTTGCCCTCAATCAACTCGCCGGTGAGTTATGGGGTACAGCTGACGGCAAAACTATCTTTGAAAATGCATATGGTAAAGGTCGGGTAATGTGTGGCTTATCGGCTGACGAGGTGCTTGGAAAGAACGGCCTCGGACCCGATTTCAGTTTTACCGGGAATCTGGGAATTGATTACATCCATCGCACAACGGATATCGGGGAAATCTATTTCTTGAGGAACGACCGCGAAGAACCGGTTAAGGGTATGGTTCATTTTCGGGTATCGGGGAAATTTCCTGAATTATGGGATGCCTCCACCGGTTCTGAAATGCGCTTAGCCGATTATGCCAATGAAACAAAGGGGACAAGCCTGGAAATCGAACTTCCTGCTCACGGATCAATTTTCGTGGTTTTCAACAATCAAAATCGCAAAAGTCTTGCGGCTTTTAATGATAATACCAAGAATGCCGTTCAGTCAGAAATAGCCGGACCCTGGAAGGTGAATTTCCCTCCGAACTGGGGTGCCCCACCAACGGCTGTTTTTGAGCGGTTAATTTCCTGGACGGAATCCGAAAATCAGGGAATCAAATACTTTTCCGGAACTGCCACTTATCAGAATTCATTCAAGCTAGAGAAGGGCTCAGTTACAAAAGGAATGATCATTGACCTCGGGGAAGTACGCGATGTAGCAGAGGTTTTTATCAATGGAAAATCGGCCGGGATATTGTGGAAGAAGCCTTATCAGGCGGATATCAGCAAATTAATTAAAGAAGGCGAGAATGATCTGAAGATAGAAATTGTAAATTTATGGGTTAACCGATTGACTGGAGATATGTTATCGGACCCGAAAGACCGGTTCTGCAAAACCAATATGTCTTACATGAAATCAGAAGTCTGGCCGGGGGGTGATGAGCCCTTCAGACTTCAAACGGCAGGTTTGCTCGGGCCGGTAACCTTAATCAAATAATATGAAAAAGTCTATCTATTTGCTGTTTTCCATCTTCCTGCTTTTTTCATTCAAACAGTCTGTCAATGAAAAAGAAGTTTTTGAATTTCCACTTCTCGAAGTCCCTTATTATAATGTCAAAGTCACCGGCGGGATATGGAAAATGAGAATTGATTCCTGTATAAAAAATACGATATGGGATAACCTTGCCCAACTGGTCAGCTCAGGCAAGATTGATAATTTTTCAATTGCTGCAGGAATAAAAAAAGGTGATTTTAGCAGCAATGAAGCCAGCGACTCTGACGTATATAAAACAATACAGGGGGCATGCTATTCACTCAGGCTGCACCCAGATCCGAAACTCGAACGGTATATTGATAGTTTAATTTCCATCATAGGTAAAGTTCAGGAACCTGATGGCTATCTGTACACAATCAGATATTTTAAACCTCTGGGGGAAAAATGCATTGGCGGCAGATGGGCAAATCTGAGCCACAGTCATGAACTGTATAATTTGGGTCATATGATTGAAGCCGCTGTTGCACATTACGAAGCAACAGGCAAACGCACCTTTCTTGATATGGCCATAAAAACAGGAGACCTGATCGATCGGACATTTGGCCCCGACAAACTTAGATTAATACCAGGGCATCAGGAGATTGAACTGGCACTGGCAAAGCTTTACAGGGTAACGCGCAAAAAGGAATATCTGGAGGTTTCAAAGTTTTTCCTGTCCGAACGTGGTCATTATAATAATGGCCGGAAACAATATATTTTCCGGAATAATCTCACCTATTTCCAGGATCACAAACCGGTTCTGGAGCAGGAAGAAACCACCGGGCATGCAGTAAGGGCATGTTATATGTATGCAGGAATGGCTGATATCGGCGCGATGACGGGTAGTACTGAATACATCGAAGCATCAAATCGTTTATGGGAAAATGCTACAGGTAAAAAGATTTATGTAACAGGAGGAGTTGGAGCCAGCCATACAAAAGGAGAAGCTTTTGATGAAGCTTATGTGTTGCCGAATCTCACAGCATACAGTGAAACCTGTGGAGCAGTTGCAAATATGTTATGGAATTTCAGATTAGGTAAGTACTATAAGGATGCAAAGTATTTTGATGTTCTGGAAAGAACATTGTACAATGCTTATCTTCCTTCATCCTCCATCCATGGAACGGGTTATTTATATACTAATCCTTTGGCTGACAGGGGTCAGACAACCCGGTCAGACTGGTTCGATCCGCCATGCTGCCCCACAAACATCTGCAGAACAACACCCTCTGTACCAGGATATATTTATCTCACTGATGATGACAATCTGTATATCAATCTTTTCATGAAAAGTGAATCAAAAATTGATTTCGGAGGCAGAAAGGTTATCGTTAATCAGGATACTGAATATCCTTGGAACGGGGAGATAAAAATTAGCCTGGGGTTGGATAAACCATCCTCTTTTACAATAAAAATAAGGGTGCCTGGCTGGGCCCGCGAAGAACCAATTCCCCTGGGATTATACAGATATCTGGATAAAGGAAATAAGACTGTATCCATTAAAATAAATGGCAAAGATCAGAAAATCATTCTCGATAAAGGTTATGCGGTAATTCAAAAGAAATGGCAGACCAATGATGAAATTTCTCTCAATTTTCCAATGGAAATAAGAAGACTCCTCGCTGATGAAAGGGTAAAGGAAGACAAAGGGCGTATAGCTCTTGAGAGAGGCCCTCTTGTGTTTTGTGTTGAGGGGATTGACAATAATGGGAAAACAAGCAACATAATTCTCCCTGATAAGTCACAACTTACCTCCAGATATATACTTGATCTGCTTGGAGGCATTACCGTGATTGAGGGTAAAGCAAAAACAGTGGATG
>CAILAQ010000897.1 GCA_903832165.1 uncultured Bacteroidota bacterium
AAATCAGGTTCTATCATGCTCCTGACACTATTCAGTATGCAGGATACACGCCCTTAACCTGGATCACCCTTCGCCAGCACCTCATCGGGTATCGGGAAAAAGACACCGGACAGTATGATGACAGTCGTCCTACATTCTCAATCCATGGTGCAGCAATGCTGGTGCCCCGAAAAGTTATTCAGGAAGTCGGACTGATGGCTGAAGTGTATTTCCTTTATTATGAGGAACATGACTGGGCGGAGCGCGTGAAAGGCGCAGGATATATAGTTTATTATGAGTCGGCTTCACTAGTTTTGCATAAAGAATCTGTATCAACTGGTATTGAGAGCCCGTTGAAAGTTTTTTACATAAACCGAAATCGTCTGGTATTTGCCAGAAGAAATTGTAAAGGATTACGCAAATTGTTGGCATTGGCCTATTTGTCGATAATTGCTCTGCCAAAAGCCTTGCTCTCATATTTGCTGAAAGGAAGGCTTGATCTCGCAAAATGTGTTTGGAATGCCTATGCCTGGAATTTTTTCAGATTTTCTATAGTCCAAAACAACCAATACCTGGATTAGATTATGGAGCTGTTAGTTTTTATTGTCAGACTGGTCGAAGTCATAGTTTTTGCCTACCTCGGACTAGCCGCCTGTTATATCCTGTTTTTTAGCATTGCCGGAATCTTTCCTTATCGGACTATCCATCCTGATAATCCGATTAAACGAAGGATTGCCGTGATGATTCCAGGTTTCAAGGAGGATTCTGTTATTATTGATGTGGCAGGAGACGCAATGGAACAGGATTATCCAAAAGAATTTTATCAGGTGATTGTTATTGCCGATTCTTTTAAAAAGGAAACGATCGATAGCCTTAAATTAATGCCAATCAGGGTGGTAGAGGTGGCTTTTGAAAAAAGCACAAAGTCTAAGGCTTTGAATGTGGCAATGGAAGCCATTGGGGATGAATTTGATATCGCTGTTATTCTGGATGCTGATAACCTCATGGGAAAAGAGTTTTTAGGAAAAATCAACGATGCCTTTGAAAATGGGTTTAAAGTTGTCCAGGGCCACAGACAAGCTAAAAATATGAACAACAGCCTGGCTTTGCTTGATACGGTCAGTGAAGAAATAAATAATCATATCTTCCGTAAAGGACACCGGGTGGTAGGTTTATCTTCTGCTTTGATTGGTTCCGGAATGGCGTTCGAATATGGGTTTTTTAAAAGGACCATGAAAGAGATAAAAGCTATTGGCGGATTTGATAAGGAATTGGAATTGAATCTGTTAAGAGATGGTATCAGGATAGAATACCTGGCAAATGCAATTGTTTTGGATGAGAAAGTTCAGAAAGAGGCTGTTTTTGAAAACCAGCGACGTCGGTGGATTTCGGCTCAGCTGGTCTATTTTCGCAGGTTTGCCTGGGATGGCTTCATTCAGTTTGTCAGCCGATTCAATATCGACTATTTCGATAAGGTTTATCAGATGATTCTGCCTCCCCGAATATTATTACTCGGCCTGTTGACAATTCTATTGATTGTGTCGGGGGTTATCTCCGAGATTGCTAAAAATTGGGCCTGGGAAACCTTCGCCTTTTCTTTTAGCGACTGGCTGGTAATTTGGACATTTACAGTGATTGCATTATTATTGTCGATCCCACTGAAACTTTATAATGCACGCACACTATTGGCTTTGCTCAAGCTTCCGCATGGATTTTTACTCATGTTGAAATCATTGTTCCGCCTGAAGAATGCCAACAAAAGTTTTATCCATACCAGCCACGGTATCGAGCCTTAATATTTAATGACACAGAATTATCAGCCAGATGAGAATAGCAATT
>CAILAQ010000898.1 GCA_903832165.1 uncultured Bacteroidota bacterium
ATGATGATGATTTAACTTATGACACTCCGCTGATTTCCGGCGGCTTGGTGGATTCCTTCTCAATGGTTTCTCTGAAAAGATTTCTCGAAGTGAAGTACAAAATCTCTATCCCCGATGAGCGTGCCACTCCTGAAGCATTCGACAACGTAACCAAGATCGCTAACCTCGTGCTCGAATACCTATAAGCAGTACAAAGTTGCCAACTTTTCTTCCAAGTTGGCAACTTTAAAACCAACAATCAACAATATGAGCTATTCTCAACAAACCCAGAAAATCTATCGCGATCAGCTTGAAGCCATTGCCCAGGCAGGGCTCTACAAACAGGAGCGGTTTATTCATTCACCTCAGGCTGCCGATATTGAAGTTGAATTTCCTGCCGGTTCGGAGGCAAAGAAAGTCATCAATATCTGCGCAAATAACTACCTCGGACTATCCAGCCATCCCGACGTAATCAAGGCTGCCCATGAGGGCCTCGATTCTCGCGGCTATGGCATGTCGTCTGTCCGGTTTATCTGCGGAACACAGGATATCCACCGGGAACTGGAAGCCAGGATGACAGAATTCCTTGGCACCGAGGATACCATTCTGTTTCCATCCTGCATGGACGCCAATGCCGGCGTATTTGAGGCCATTCTCACACAGGAAGATGTCATCATCTCCGACCGCCTGGTTCATGCCTCACTTGTCGATGGCATCCGTCTCTGCTCGGCCATGCACGATACCTTCAAGCATTCCAACATGGAACATCTGGAAGAAAAACTCCAGCTTCATGCAGATAAACGGATCAAACTGGTCGTTAACGATGGCGTTTATTCCATGGACGGCGATATGGCTAAGGTGGATGAACTCGTCGCTCTTTGCGATAAATATGACGCCATGCTGCTGATCGATGAGTCGCACTCCTCCGGATTCATCGGAAAAACCGGTCGCGGTACCCATGAACACTATGGGATGATGGGCCGGGTGGATATTATAACCACCACCTTCGGCAAGGCGCTCGGCGGTGCTTCCGGCGGTTGCGTAAGCGGCCGTAAGGAAGTTGTTGCCATGTGCCGTCAAAAAGCACGTCCTTATCTGTTCTCCAATACCATAGCTCCGGTTGTTGTAGCCGGTGTTCTTAAGGTTCTGGATATCCTCAGCGAATCCACCGAACGCCGCGATAAGCTCGAAAGAAATGCTGCCTACTGGCGCAAAGGCCTTACCGAAGCCGGATTTGTTCTGAAGGAGGGCGACTCACCAATTGTTCCGGTAATGCTGTTTAATGCCAAACTGGCCCAGGATGTGTCACGCGATCTGTTCGCCGAAGGGGTGTATGCCGTAGGATTTTTCTTCCCGGTAGTCCCTAACGGTCAGGCCCGTATCCGTACCCAGATATCCGCCGGCCACGAAATTCATCATCTCGACAAAGCTCTCGATGCCTTCCGAAAAGTCGGCGCCAAGTACGGAATACTTGGACTGAGCAAGCTGGAGATTATTGAAAAGTACGGCCAGTAGCAAGACAAAGGGCAGAGGGCAGAAGACAGAAATTAGTCACAAGTTTTAAGAAGCAAGAAAAAAGGAGCGTATCAATAGCCAGGGGTTGTAACCCCGGGTATATAGGCGATTATCAATAGCCAGGGGTTGTAACCCCGGGTATCGTGTCAGTTACAAAGAGCCCTCCTTCTTTTTCCTTTTTTCTTATTACTAATTTTTGCCCTTTGCCCTCTGCATTTTGCCTTTTTTGTATCTTTGGCGCATGAAATCCGCCGCGCCAATCCGAATCCTAATTGTGCTGATCCTTACCCTGGGATTTCTGAATCAGCATAACGGCAATATTTGCGGTAGCATTCTGGTTGGTCATGAACAGACCAGCCAACCAACACCAACAGGGAATTTTTCGTCTCACGATATTCTCGATTTTAGTCACTGTGACGACATTCTGAGCGATATGCCAGACTTAGCCTGTACCCCTGATTTTATTCTCTTTAAGGCTGTCCTGATGCCTGTTCCCGCTCAATTAATTGCCGATCCCACTCCCTGCTGGCAACCGCCGGATTTTCGCTCCTGATTTTTTCTTCCGGATTTTTGTTTGAATGCTTATTTTAATGAGCTTTGCTATTGAGTATCACCCACAATTGTTATGATAAAAGAAAAAAACCGTGTAGCCTTTTTATCCGTATTGGCGGCTATCTTTCTGACAGGCTTTAAGCTGATTGTCGGACTCGTTACCGGAAGTCTCGGAATTCTATCCGAAGCCCTGCATTCAGGACTCGATCTGGTCGCGGCTGTTATCACCATGTTCGCTGTAAGAGTTTCTGATAAGCCTGCGGATAAAGAACATCAATATGGCCATGGCAAGGTGGAGAACCTCAGTGCCCTGATCGAAACATTGTTGCTCTTCATTACCTGTTTCTGGATTATTTATGAAGCCGCACACAGGTTGATTTCGGGCAAAACAGAAATCGAAATTAACGCATGGAGTTACATTGTGGTTGTTACCTCCATTGTTTTGGACTTTTCCCGGTCAAGAGCTTTGAGCCGCGTTGCAAAGAAATATAATAGCCAGGCGCTCGAAGCTGATGCCCTCCATTTCTCGACCGATATCTGGAG
>CAILAQ010000899.1 GCA_903832165.1 uncultured Bacteroidota bacterium
CATCCAGGCAAAGGGGTATGAAATCAACCAGTTTGTGGCTAACAACGCAAAACGGAATCTATCCTTTTTCAGTTATCCCGATTCGATAACAGCTGGTGACATGCATGACAGGCCAGAGCATTTTGATGTCTCCATTGTTGATATCCCTTACGGATTATATCAGCAAATAACCGCAGCAGAGCAGCTTGCGATCCTGAAAACTGCCCGCCGCATCTCCGGCCGCATGATTCTGGTATCGTTCGATAACATGGATGACATGATCAGGGAGGCAGGCTTTACACTAACCGATAAAGCAACCGTACCTAAAGGGAAATTCGTGCGCTATATCAACGTATGTGAATAGTGTACAAAAAAAGAGGCTGTCTCAAAAAGGCAGCCTCTTTTTTTAAAGAATCTTTCGATTAAACTTTGTGCAGTATTTTTAATTCCGGCACACCCACAACACCGGCTTTTTCCATGTCGGCCTTAAGTTCCGGACTGGAAAGGAATCCGTTCACTGCATCCATGTTTGGAAATTCAGTTATTACAGTAACGTCTGTGGACTTTTCAACTCCGTTGTAAATACCAATTGTTTTAACTCCATATTTTGCACGGAGAGCTTCTGCAGCATTAAAGCCTTTTAGCCAAGACTCAAAATCTGCCACCTGGTGAGATAAAAATACGTTTACCATTGTTTTTTGTTTTTGTTGTATAAACAATATACACTGCATGTTGGAAAATGTTCTGATAGGCTATCTTTAAGAACAGAATTATTTTCGCAATGAAAGCTATCAGAATATTTGTCATCGCTTCAATTTTCCTGTTGAACGCAGTTTCTTCATATGCAGGCGTATACTTTAAATCAGTTGAAATTTTTCAGGATAAAGCCAATAAAACCATTACACTCAGTGGAAATAACGGTGATCTGAAAATCAGGATAAATTATTCCAAAGGCTGTGTGATTGATCAGATTGTAGTAAAAGGGACCGAGGTTACCGGAAACGGCAATATGGTTTGTTCAGGATTCAAATCCGGCGATTCGCTTTATTCATCGAAGCAATGCCTTCATCTTCCAATTATTACGATTATGACCGATTCGGTTAATATCGATAATATCCAGTTTGGCCCCGCCGGATTTTCAGTAACTGAGCAGTGGATTTTTAAAATAACAGGGAATGATATCAGCTGGCGTATCAACCGGAAATATTTAAACGATGGAATTATTGATGAGAATTATTTCCCTCAATGGCAATTTAACACCATGCAGACGTGGGACGGCGCCATGCTGGATAACGGAGGCGTTGCCTGGAACCGGTTTCTCGACGTAACAGGTGATACCTATGGAGTGAATGCAGGAACCCTCACATTCTGGAGCAGGAGCCGTAATAGCTGTCTGAGAATTTTATCAGACGCTCAGCAGACTTTCAAAACCGCAACCTTCAGTCACCGGAAGAATGATATCTATTCGGTGGCGCAGTCAGCCTCTGATCAAACCGTGGCTACGAAATTCGGCTTGCGACGATTTCTGACCACCGGCGAGAGCGTTTTCGCTCCTTTCAAAGTGAGCAAATCCACGATCAGTAATCAATTCACATTAAAGGCCCTCACCTATAATCAGGAATATGACCGGGGAGTGCTTAAAGGGATCAATGAAGAATCGGTGAATGAAATCCTGAACACCATCGGTCGGTATGGCGTGGTGGATAAATATCTGTACGGGTCCAATGGCTGGCGCACAGGCTGGACCGTATTGCAGGAGCCCTGGCTGGCCCTGTTCGGTAACGCCATCAATTCCCCGGATTTTATTAATGGATTTTCCCAGGCGCTTGATTATGCAAAGGAACATGCCGTCATGCCTGATGGACGGGTACTGCCGCGCTGGCATCACGATAACACCGATGCCATGCCGAACACTTTCCAGCCCGATGGTTTTTATGAATGCCAGTGGGGATACATGCTTGATGCCCAGCCAGCCTTTGCTATTGATGTAGCGGAGCAGTTCGACATGACCGGTGATATCGCCTGGCTCCGCGGATTCAAACCCACTTGTGAAAAGGTTCTGGAATATATGATCAAACGGGATTCCGATGGAAACGGACTCTTCGAAGTGATTCAGAAAACGCATAAGGAGGGCAAGGGAACCGACTGGCTCGATGTGGTGTGGGCATCGTATGAGGTTTCCACAATTAATGCATTTATGTACAAGGCGCTCATCCGCTGGTCGGAGCTGGAAGCATTGCTGGGCGATAAAATCACCGCTGAAAAATATCGGAATCTTGCAATAAAACTGAAAACAACTTTTAATAAGAGCACTGCCGATGGTGGCTTCTGGGACCCGAAAAACCAGTGGTATGTGCATTGGCGCGAACCTGACGGATCGGTATATGGAAATAACCTGGTGAGTGTGGTAAACTTTCTGGCTATCGGCTATGGCGTTTGTGATGATCAGGCACGCAAAAATTCGATACTCACCCGGACAGAAGAACTGATGCAAAAAGAAAACCTGTTTATCTGGCCATCGTGTTTCTTCCCGTATGAGGAAAATGTAGGATTACTCAACGTGAATTATCCCTGGCCGAATTATGAAAACGGCGATATGTTCCTGGCATGGGCGGAACTGGGTACCCGGTGTTATGCTGAGAAAAATCCGGAAATCGCTGTAAAATACATCCGGAATGTCATCAGTCAGTATGAGAAAGATGGCCTCGGTTTCCAGCGATATACCCGGGTTAAGCAGACCGGAGCAGGTGATGATATTTTATCGAATAACATCATGGCGATTGTGGGTTTATACCGGAATATTTATGGCATCCGACCACAGTACAACCGTCTGTATATAGAGCCCCACCTGACAAGCGACCTCAACGGAACAAAAATAAAATACTGGCTGCGCAACCAGGATTATGTCATTAACCTCTCACAGGAAAAATATTCAATAGCCTCAAACAGTATCACTGTATCCGGCACCAAACCTTTTGCAGCTAATATAAACACTGCGAAACTCGAATATTTTAATGGCGATGATTCCAATCCTTCATTAATAATTTCAGGAGCTCCATCCATTAATCTCGATATGGTCAGCTGGGACGAAACCAGCCGGAAGTGGACAGAAACCGGGAGCAATCTGAAAAAGACAGTTCAGCATGAATTGCACAATCTCAAACCCAATAACGGTTATCAGCTTATAGTAAATGATAAGCCTGTAAAGCAAATCACTGCCGATGCAGCCGGGATACTTCGTTTTGACTATCCCGTCGACCAGAAAATTCTGAGAATTCAGATAAAGTGAAATCGATAAAATATTGGATAATTTTAGTATCACAATTAAATATTATCGGATATTTTTGATGATATAAATTTTAATTATTCGATATTTGTGCTATAGAAATGAAACTAAATGCTAAAGAGACAGCTGTTTGATGATGTAATCTCTCACCTGACAGCCCGGGAGGTTACGGTAATTGCTGGTCCAAGACAGGCAGGTAAAACAACTTTACTGAAGCAGGTTGACCAATACATTAAAGACCGTGGTGATTATGCCGTGATGCTTACCCTTGAAGACCCGGCCATTTTATCAAAGCTGAACAATCATCCGGAAAACATATTTGATTTTTTACTGAAGGGTGAATCCCGCCGGACCTATGTACTGATCGATGAAATTCAATATCTGACAGATCCGTCGAATTTTCTCAAGCTGCTATTTGATAAGCACGCCGACAGCCTTAAACTGGTGGTTACCGGAAGCAGTGCGTTTTATATCGATTTAAAATTTAAGGATTCGCTGGCCGGCCGTAAAAGAATCTTCGAGCTTTATACGCTGAGCTTTGAGGAGATGCTGATATTCAGAACTGGGAAAGAGGACTTTTCAAAGGAGCTGAGCGCTATGAGAACCCAGCCCGGATACCGTCCGGCAGCCTATAATGAGATCAGGTCCCTCTTTAATGAATATCTTACCTACGGGGGGTATCCTGCAGTTGTACTGGCCGCTGATCCCAACGAAAAGTTACTGATTCTGAAAGAAATGCTTAATTCCTTTGTCAAAAGGGATATCCGGGAATCGAGGATAAATGATCCCGACAAATTTTACCAGATGATGCTGTTGCTGGCTCATCACACGGGTTCTCTGGTGAACATGAGTGAACTTTCACTGACACTAAAACTGACAACAGCTGCAGTTGAAAATTATATTTATGTTTTGCGGAAGTGCTACCATATTTCCCTGTTAAAACCCTTTCACGGCAACATCCGAAAAGAGCTGACCAAAATGCCAAAGGCTTATTTTCATGATCTGGGATTGCGGAATATTCTGATGAACCAGTTTAATCCTGTTTTTCAGAGGATCGACAGAGGTGAGCTTGCTGAAAACTATGCATTTATCCGATTATGGCAAATGCATACCGGGGAAAATCTCTTTTTCTGGCGTACTGCTGACGGAAATGAAATTGATTTTATTGTCAGAAATCCTGATGGAACTGGTGAAGCCATCGAAATAAAATATAATGATGCCCTGTTCCATTCCGGAAAATACAAAGTCTTTCCTGATAAATACCCTGGTTACACGGTATCAGTCCGATCCATCGAAACAGACGATCCGCTCAGGGAATTGATGAGAATTTAATTGCCAGACTATGATATCAATTTTTACCAGCCTGTTTTCAGGTTTGATTTTACTCGCCGGTACCCCTTCCGGCAAGGTTAATCAGGACAACTATCCAACCAGGCTCCAGTGTGAATATGGAGTGAATTTCATGGGGATAGATATTCCCAATCCGCATCTGAGCTGGAATATTAAAACGGAACAGAAAAACTGGTTACAGACGGCTTATCAGATTCTGGTGGCTACTGATAGCCTTAAGCTGACCCGCAATGAAGGCGATGTATGGAATACCGGCAAGGTTAAGTCATCGGAATGCCTGAATATTACCTATGCGGGAAATCCCCTGAAGTCCCTTCAGAAATACTGGTGGAAAGTGAAAGTCTGGGACAACAATGGCACAGAGTCCGGCTGGAGTTCCCCATCCCATTGGACCATGGCAATGATAAATCCCGACGACTGGAAAGGGAAATGGATTACCTCCGATATGGAGCTAACTGCCCTGCAAAAGGAATTAAAGGCCCTGACTGATTTTGGGATGGAGCCGGAAAGTGAGATGTGGAGTTTAAATTCAGAAATCAGAAAGAAAACCGGGGATATCACCTCGGCTATGGCAGTCTGGCTCAGAAAGGAATTTACCTCTGAAAAAACCGTCACCCGAGCCGTTGCCAATATATGCGGACTGGGTTTGAACGAGCTGTATCTGAATGGCGAAAAGGTGAGTGATGAATTCCTCAATCCTGCTCCTTCGGATTATCAGAAGCGGATATTTTATCAGACGTATGAGGTAACCCGTTTGATAAAAGATGGGGAGAATGCGCTGGGGGTGCTGTTGGGCAATGGCTGGTTTAACCTCGTGATCCCGCATGCACTCCGGTATTACGCGGCCGATTACATCAACACTCCTCGACTGCTTTTTCAGCTCGATATTTTCTATTCCGATGGCAGCCATAAAACGGTAGTCTCCGATAATACCTGGAAATTCACTACTGATGGGCCCATCCGCTTTAATAATCTTTTGAGCGGTGAAACCTATGATGCCAACAAGGAGATGCCCGGATGGAATAAAACCGGTTACAATGATACCTCCTGGAAACAGGCGCTGCCGGCTGTTGCGCCGGAAGGGAAGCTGGAAGCACAGCAATTAAACCCGGTTCGGGTGATCGGCACGGTAAAGGCGGCAAACATCAAAGCAACCGAAAACGGATTCTCAGTCGATCTGGAGAAGGAAATCACCGGGTGGTGCCGTATCAGGGTAAAAGGGGCGAAAGGCGATAAAATCACGGTCAGATACCCCGGCATGGGCACGCATACGCTGGGCAGGTACCAGACTTACGAATACATCCTTAAAGGCGGAGCCCCGGAAACATTTGATGCCCGTTTCAGCTATAACGGAATCAAAACCGTGGAAATATCAGGGTTGACCTACAAGCCTGATCTTTCTGATATTACCGGGATTATCGTGAATACCGATTTCACCCAGACGGGTAAATTTTCCTGCTCGAACGAGGTTTTTAACGAGATGTATGCGATTCTGCTGCACACCATGCGGAATTATGTGGTTCATATTCCCAATGATCCGGTCCGCGAAAAGGCGGGCTGGACTCAGGATGTGGAAACCGCTTTCGATGTTTATGCCTATTCGCTCGATTGTGAGAGCATGTATGTAAAGTGGCAGCACGACTTTCTGGATATCATTCACGAAAACGGTTACGTTCCGCCGGTGGCGCCCGGCCGGTTCGACGGGCCAACCATCAATGGTCCCTGGTGGGGGGGAATGATTGTTTACCTGCCCTGGAAACTCTATCAGTATTTCGGCGATAAAAGAATACTGGAGGAGAGTTTCGGAGCCATGAAAAAGTACACCGGATATCTGCAGACGGTAGACAGCAGCTATATTATCAAATGGGGGCTCGGCGACTGGCTGGAACCCGGCACTGAAAACGACGGAGCCAGGCCAAAGATGACGCCGGTGCCGGTAACCTCAACGATTGGGTTTTACAATTATGCGGTGATCACCTCAAAAACCGCAGCCATCCTGGGTTATCATACAGATGCCACTTATTATTCCGACCTGGCTGAGAAGATAAAGGTCGCTTTCAACCGGCATTTTTTCAATCCCGAAACCGGAGTGTATGCAAAGCAGAGCCAGGCTTCGCAGCTGATGCCGCTCTACTTCAACATGGTTCCGGAGGACAAGCGTCCGCTGGTGCTCGGCAAGCTGCTGGAGAAAATCACAGCCTCCTCCGATCATATTGGTACAGGATTCGTTTCAACGCCGCTTATCCTCACCGGCCTGTCGGATCTCGGTCAGGGTGAACTCGCCTATACCATGGCTAACCAGAGAACTTACCCCTCCTGGTACGATATGGTGTTCAATCACGGGTCACGGATTTTTAAGGAAGACTGGAGCGGCGGCATGGTTCAGATGCCACCCCTCGGAGGCAGTCTGGGTTACTGGTTTTACTACTCTCTGGCAGGCATCCGGCCCGATCCGGCTTCTCCGGGATTTAAAAACATTATCATCAAACCTGATATGGTGAGTGATCTGTCCTGGGTAAAAGGGGAATACCAGTCCGTTTACGGAACGATTAAATCGGAATGGAAAAAAGAAAACGGCCGGTTCACCCTGAATGTGGAAATCCCGGCAAACACCACAGCCACCATTTATATGCCCGGATCACCAAAGGGCGTTCAGGTAGGATCCGGAAAACATACTTTTACGGGTAATATATAATCCAATTTTGCAGTCCCGATTCATATCAGCCCTCCCTGAGCAGATTCAGCAGGTCGGCAGTTGATAACCTTGCACTCTGGTCGGTACCCTCGAGCAAGCTGTCTGCCAGATCGCGCTTGGTGGCATGGAGTTTCAGAATTTTCTCCTCGATGGTGTTCCTGGCTACCAAACGATAGATGGTCACCGGGCGCGATTGCCCGATCCGATGAGCACGGTCGCTGGCCTGATCCTCAACAGCGGGATTCCACCAGGGATCGAGATGCAGCACATAATCAGCGGCCGTAAGGTTGAGCCCTAACCCGCCTGCCTTCAAACTGATTAAGAACAACTCCCCTTTGCCCGACTGAAAAGCTTTCACCGCGAGTTCGCGGTTTGGCAGGCTTGTTGAACCATCAAGATACTGATAGCTGATCCCCTTTTGATCCAGTTCCTTTCTGACAATGCTCAGGTGACCAACAAACTGACTAAATACCAAAGCCCTGTGCCCACTGGCCCTCAGCTCTTCCAGGATTTCAAAAAATGCCTCAAGCTTTGCCGACGGGAGCAAAATATCCTTGTTCACCAGAGATGAATTGCAGCATGCCAGGCGAAGTTTTGTGATTTCCACCAGCGCCTGCAGGTGTTGCTGGCCCTGAGGACCATCGTTATTTTCAATTATTTTGACAGCCTCCTGACGCAACGCTTCGTAAAATGCCATCTCCTTATCGCTTAATTGCACCGCATAGGTAATTTCAGTTTTCGGAGGCAGTTCATCCAGAACCTTATTTTTTGTCCGGCGTAAAATGAATGGCGTAATCAGTCGCTTCAGGTGATTCCTCTCTGCCGTCAGGTCATTTTTTACATATCGGTCGGTAAACTGAGGCAACGTTCCCAGTAACCCGGGATTACAAAAGTTAAACAGATTCCATAGCTCGCCCAGATGATTCTGAATAGGTGTGCCGGTAAGAGCCAGCTTAAAGCCGGCCTGAATAGTCATGGCCGATTTCGACGATTTCGTCTGGGTATTCTTTATCGCATGCGCTTCGTCTAAAACGGCCATTGCCCAGGTGGTTCCTGCTATTCGCTCCCTCTCAGTCTGCAGTAATCCGTAGGTGATCACCAGTACATCAAATGCTGCCAGCGAAGCAAACGTATCTTCCCGATTGCCGGGTTTCAGATTCATGGGGTTCAGCGTCGGGGCAAACTTTCGCAACTCATTGCCCCAGTTGCCAACAACCGAAGCCGGGCACACAACCAAAATCGGTCCGGTTTCTGCCAGGTGGAGCATCATTGCAATGGCCTGAACGGTTTTTCCCAATCCCATATCATCGGCCAGACAGGCGCCTGCCTCCCAGTTTTTCAGCCTGGTCATCCAGCGGAAACCCTCCTCCTGATAAGGCCTCAGCTCACCGTCGAGGGTGGCCGGAATAGCAGCTTCGGTCCATGATTTGCCATGAATGCGGTTTTGAAACTCTTTCCACAGTTTATCCGACTTAAACGAAGCGGCCCTGGCTGTTATCTCATCCAGTGCATGAGCGGCAAACCGATTCACGCTGATACCATTTTTATCAATGGAAACAAGTGCTTCCAACTCATCCAGATGCTTCTTGAGATCATCGGTAAGTGCCAGAAACTCTCCAGCCTTAAGTTCGATAAAACGACCCTTGCTTTTTTTGGTCAGGCCAATGAGCTCCTTCAGGTTAAGCACGGTAACCTCATCTACATTCAATTCCCCGTCGAGCTCAAACCATTGTCCCCTGCTTTTGATCCGGAGGTTCAGGTTCAGCCAGGAGGCAGATTTCTTGAGTCGGAACCGTTCCCCTTCGGGCCATTCAACCACTGCTATATCAGGGAACCGACCAAGAATTTCGAGTAGTTCCAGGCATTCGTACGGATCGGTAAAAGTTGCTGCGTCCTCAATCAGATCAGCGTCCAGAGCAATAGAAACTGCATCGTTCAGTTTTTCGGAGTTGCTGTTTTCTGCAGATAAATCCCGGATGGCCTGATATTTCTCTCCATTAACCAAACCATAAACCACTTTCCCCCCCTTGCCGGGTTTAACATAAGGCGGTTCTGAACCAAAGGGCTTGACAAACATTTCAGCCCTCAGCCCGTCCCCAACCGGAACTATCTGAATCCTGATGCGCGAATCGCCTCCGACAGACCTGGCAGCAGCCGTTTCACCGGCCATATCTGAATGAACAGTCATCAACCCGCTCAGATGCGATACGGCTTCGAGGAGCTTCTCTTTTCCTTTGAGAGGAATGGTCACTCCTTCCTTGATCATCCTGATAATGGTTTGCTGCTGCGGGTTCAGTGTTATCAGCTTGTAGCGCGTTTGGGTTTCCTTGATCACCACCACTTTCTTATCCGATTTGGTGATGTTGGTTTTCAGCCTGATGCCATTTTTGACATTTTCGGTGACAATTTCCGGCTGGGTTTTTATCACTTCGATTGATACTTTCGGATTCGAAAACAGGAATAAGTATGGATGCCCGCATAACTCAGGCAGCGCACGGTCGAAATCCAGGTCATATGTTGAGGAGGAATAGTAGCTTGTAGTATGTGTAATTACAGTGGCCAGCCGCCGGTCCTGCTCGGTTAACCCTTCAACCTGCTGCTCTTTCAGGCGCTTGAGTGAAATATTCTTACCGGCGCTCCAAAGCCCTTTGGCATTTAATGTGCGCAGAATGGGCTGAATCCATCCGTCTTCCATATCAAGCAGGTAACACACTCTTGAGCCTGCCATTTCTTTTTTCTCGGTTTCGCTTTTACCCCTCGTCAGGTTTAACAATCCGTCCAGCATCACCTCCCATTTTTCCTGGCTGATGAGCTGACTCATGAGGCACAAAGGAGCATTGGGCAGCGATATTTTGTCGGTCACTGACTGATCAGGTTCAAACCCGGATTTTTCCATGATAAAGGCGACCTCACGTAAAAATAAAAATCTCTTACCCTCAAGTAATTTGGCGCAGAGAGCCTTTACCTGTGGCAGAAATACCCCATCGATCCGGCCAAAAATGATATAATGGAGAAAAAGATAAATAATCGCATGAAAATCAAGGTTCGAAAAGGAGGTAGTTGCATATATCCATTGCATTTTCTCCTCAGCCTTTGCCTGGTCCCTTTTTACATAATACAGGAGCGGAACCAGATAACTGTCTTCGGATATCCTGCTTTTTTCGCACTTTTTAATAACAGCTTCAAGCCTCTTCAGATCTAATCCGTCGGAATAAAACACGAAGTTTAACCAGTAGAAGAATTCATAGTACAGGTTGAATTCTGTTTTTGCCGCTTTCGGAGAAAGCCTGCCGATGATCCGCGCCATCTCAAAAGACTTTACCGATTCGTCAAACTTCCCCTGAAATAATTCGATCTGCGATTTAAGGAGCAGCCATTCCCGGGAGAAGGCTTTATCCGGCATTTCTTTAGGTTCACTGAATTTGCCGGTTTGGAACAGCATCTCCGATAATTGTACCGGGCTGCGATAATTAAAAACATCCGATTCGCTATTACGGATGAAGAACTGGGTGGTTGTCCGGAAATCTGTAAAGAATAAAATGTTATTCAAATGTATGAGATCGATCAACAGGTAAAACAGTCTGGATGAATGCATCAAAGCCTTGTCGTATATAGGCATCCGGAGCATTTGCTGCAGAAATGGTAACGCATCCCGGATACTGCTGATTAATTTGTCTGTGGCGATCTGGGTATATTGGTTTTCCTCCACGAAACCGGCAAAAAGATAGTCCCTGATAAACTGCGTTATCGGAGCATAATACTGAAATCGATTCTCCTCCTGAACACCGCTGACCCATTTGGCATGTTTTTCCTGACAGATTAAACCGGGAAACAATTCAAGCTTAAGTTCCAGAGGGACATCATACAGATCGAAAGTTGAAATAAGGAGTCCCTCCCTGATCAGGCTATTGATTGCCAGGCGAATCTGATTCGACGATACCAACCGGCCAACCTGACTTTCCAGAACCGAATACGACTGATAACGGTTGATGCCCACAAAGCGCACCACCATTGCCTCAATGATCAACCGGTTGAGATCCGGAGAATCATTATACTTCTTAAACAGTTCCGAATCCATTTCACTCATAACAGCTCTGTTTTAACATCAACCTTAACCAGCAGGAATATTCATCAGCTATACAAAGGCAATCAACCTAAGGGCACTAATATATAGAAATGTATTTGACGAACGGACGATAAACCATGGAAAGGCTGTTGTATCTTTGCAATACAAACACCATCTAATCATTAAATTTCATGAAAACACGTTCAATTTTACTGGCTCTCGCCCTGGTCCTGATTTCGTTCAGCAGCTGTACGAAAATAAATGACGCCCTCACCGTTAAGGTACCCGTTGATTTCACCACCGATATGCAGGTTATGGACAGCACATCCGGCCTGAAGACCTCCTCCAAGACCTACAGGTTTTATGCTTCTGCCACTCTTAACCCGTCAACTGATGCAACGGTAATAAAGTATAAATCGAAAATTAAAAGCATTACGGCCAACGGAATTTCCTTTACTCCTTCCGGACTTACCGGAGATGTTACCGTTAAGAATGCCGACTTAGTCATAGGAAATGCAAGTTTTACTCACACTGATGGAAAACAGGTATCATGGTATTTCTCCTCTCTTACTCTTAAAAATGGAGTAAAGGTTGATCTTCCCAATCCTTTGCCTTTTGACGGGACTTTTGCAGACATTTCAACCATGCTCGATGATGATCAGGATATTTATATCTTTTGGAGGGGATACCAAAATACCCCGGTCAATCCATATAATTTTTCAACGACTATTAATGCTGAGGTTTTGGCCTACCTGCTAAAGCAATAAATGGAATCTCTGACAATTTCAGATATCCCAGATTCCGGCGGCCCTTTCCAGCTCTATCAGTGCCTCTAAATAGCCATAGTGTGTTTCATAAAAGCTTGTCCTGATTTCATTATAAGTTCGCTGCGCGTTCAGTACATCCAGCAGGCTCGTCTCACCGCGCTTGTAACTGTAAATCTTATTGTTCAGAATGGTTTCAGCCTCGGTTAGCAACCCTGCGTGAAACTCTTCCAGCTGACGTTTCTGCGACTGGTAAAGGATAAATGCCTGGGTGACTTCTGATATGACCATTTGCTCCGCATCGCGACAGGCAACCTCCTTCTGCTTTACAGTGAGCTCCGATGCCTCCAGCTCTCCCTTGTTCAGGGAGGAGAATTTCAACGGTATCGTTACCCCTGCATTATAGGTATAGTGTGCCGGGGAGGGGGCAATTTCGTTTACGGCTATGGAGTTGAACGACATCCCGGTCTGAATGCCCAGTTCCGTGGCCCTGCCCGATTTTATCAGCCTGACCATCTTTTCGGAAATTGTCCGCGACTGGATGGCGGCCTGCAGATCATACCGGTTTTGTCTGGCCTGATCAATCAGCGAGCCAGCGGTGAAATCACGTATCGGATACTCCAGTGATCCACCCGGCTGAAAGGA
>CAILAQ010000900.1 GCA_903832165.1 uncultured Bacteroidota bacterium
CCACCATTGATACCGGCTTGCTGATGGCCGGAATTTTAACCTGTCAATCCTATTTCAACCAAGGTAACAGCAGCGAGAAAAGAATCAGGGAACTGGCCGATTCGCTCTATCTCCGCGTGGAATGGGATTGGGCAATGAACGGAAAGGAAAGCATGTCCATGGGTTGGCATCCCGAAAATGGGTTTATTCCTTCCACATGGACTGGCTATAATGAAGGTATGATTTTGCTGATCATGGCCCTGGGTTCACCCACACATGGTATTCCTGAAAAATCATGGGCAACCTGGTGCAATACCTACAAGTGGGAGAATTATTATGGATATGAGCATGTGAATTTCAGTCCGTTATTCGGACATCAGTACTCCCAGATGTTTATTGATTTTCGGGGAATTAAGGATAAGTTTATGACGGAGAGAGGGATTGATTATTTTGAAAATGCCCGGAGGGCGACAATGGCCAATAGAGCTTATTGCATCAGGAATCCCAGGGGATTCAAAGATTACTCCGAAAATATATGGGGACTTACTGCGAGCGACGGTCCGGCGAACGAAACCAGAGAAATCAATGGAAAACCGGTCAGCTTTTCTACTTATACTGCCAGGGGAGCCAGCTCGTTATATATTAGTGATGATGGTACCATTGTCCCGACAGCTGCAGGAGGCTCCATTCCGTATGAACCGGAAATCTGTATAAATTCCCTTTTTGAGATGAAGAAGAAGTATGGAGATAAATTGTACCAGCAATACGGTTTTAAAGATGCTTTTAATCCAACCTATACTTTTGATCCCAAATATCCTGACGGATGGTTCGATGTGGATTATCTGGGAATTGATCAGGGACCGATCTTAATTCAGCTGGAAAATTATGAAACCGGATTGGTTTGGAATACGTTAAAGAAAAACCGCTATATCGTGAGCGGTTTAAGGAAAGCCGGTTTTACGGGTGGGTGGCTGA
The DNA here is from genome assembly GCA_903832165.1 of uncultured Bacteroidota bacterium. Classification (GTDB taxonomy): domain Bacteria; phylum Bacteroidota; class Bacteroidia; order Bacteroidales; family UBA12481; genus UBA12481. The sequence goes on from CAILAQ010000900.1 coordinate 955, forward strand.
GTAAATCTACACAGATGGAACCTTAAATTCTGAATAATAAACCTTTATATGAAACCTATCAAGCTGAAAATCATTACCCTGTTTCTTATGATTGTTTTCGGTGGCTTTGTTGCCTTCGCACAAAACAGGGTTATCACCGGAAGGGTTATTGGATCGGATACCGGGGAATCTCTCCCAACGGCTTCGGTGGCAGTAAAAGGAACCACCCATGGAGCCATTACCGATATGAACGGCAATTACCGGATTGAGGTCAAAGCCGGAGAAAGCTTCCTGGTCTTTTCGTTCGTGGGTTATGAGCCCCAGGAAATTGAAATTGAAACCCGAACGCAGATAGATGTGACATTGAAAACTAAGAGTGCTGCCCTTGAAGAAGTTGTCGTCATAGGATACGGTACAGTCAGAAAAAGTGATCTCACCGGAGCAGTAAGCTCGGTGAAATCAAAGGACCTGATGAAGATCACCTCTGTCAATCCGGAGCAGAGCCTTCAGGGAAAAGTGGCCGGTGTGCAGGTCACAAGTACCTCAGGCGCCCCTGGAGCTTCTCCTGTTGTTCGAATCAGGGGAGTTGGCACCTTCAATAATTCATCACCGATTTACGTTGTCGATGGAGTTATCCTGGATAATATATCCTTCCTGAATTCTGGTGATATTGCCTCCATGGAGGTGCTGAAAGATGCTTCCGCCACTGCAATATATGGGTCCAGGGGTGCAAACGGCGTTATTATAGTTACCACTAAAACAGGAGTTAAGGGTTCTGAAAAACCGGTATTCAGCTTTAGTACGGAATTGGGTATTCAAAACCTTTCTAAAAAGATTGATTTGCTGAACGGGCCGGAATATGCAACAGTA
>CAILAQ010000901.1 GCA_903832165.1 uncultured Bacteroidota bacterium
CATTACCACAAGGTTGTCATTGCATGATACCAGCGATATGAAAATCACGGCAATCAATATTTCCCGGCGTATGCTCAAAATAATCATACCTTTGCAAAATATAAAATTAGTCAATTAACAGTCTTGTAAAGCATCACAATATGTCAGTTCATCAGCAGATAAAAAGAGTTACCACCCACGTTCTTCAGGAAATGAAGCTACGGGGTGATAAAATCGCTATGATCACGGCCTACGACTATTCCATTGCCAGGATTTTGGACAGCACTGAAATCGATGTGGTTTTAGTTGGTGATTCAGCCTCAAATGTAATGGCTGGTTTTGAAACGACCTTGCCTATTACCCTTGATCAGATGATCTATCACGGGGCTTCAGTGGTCAGGGGGATTTCACGGGCGCTGGTTATTGTTGATATGCCATTCGGTACTTATCAGGGTAATTCTAAGGAAGCCCTGCAATCTGCCATCCGGATCATGAAGGAAACCGGTGCGGGTGGTGTAAAGCTGGAAGGCGGAGCAGAAATTGCGGAATCCGTGGAGCGCATACTTTCTGCGGGCATCCCGGTGATGGGCCATCTTGGACTTACCCCGCAGTCGATTCATAAATTCGGAACTTATGTTGTTCGTGCGAAGGAGGAGGCCGAAGCGGAGAAATTGCTGCATGATGCCAAATTGCTTGATGAAACTGGCTGTTTTGCCATTGTGCTTGAAAAAATCCCTGCTGCACTTGCCGGTCAGGTTACTGCCTCTATAAGGATTCCGACCATCGGAATCGGAGCCGGATCTCAATGCGATGGCCAGGTGCTTGTGCTTCATGACATGCTGGGCATTACCCAGGATTTTTCGCCGCGTTTCCTGCGGAGATATCATAATTTGTTTGAAGAGATCAAAGGTGCGGTTGCAGGTTATATCACTGATGTTAAGGATATGGATTTCCCGAACGAAAAAGAACAATACTGAAGAAGGTGAGGAGTTGAGAAGGTGAGGAGTTTAATAGTAAAATAGGTTATGGAGATAATTTACGAGGATAATCATTTAATAGTAATTAATAAGGAATCGTCTGACCTGGTGCAGTCGGATGCCACGGGTGACGAGGTGCTTGGCGATCGCGTCAAGGCATATATCAAAAGGAAATACAAGAAACCCGGCGATGTTTTTCTTGGGATTGTTCACCGTTTGGACCGACCCGTTACCGGAGCGGTTATCTTTGCCCGTACCAGCAAGGCGTTAACCCGAATGAATCAGATGTTTAAGGATCATGAGGTAAAGAAAACCTATTGGGCGGTGGTAAAAAACCGGCCCGAAAATGAGGAAGGTGAGCTGGTACATTATTTACTGAAAGATGAGGAGCATAACAAGAGCTATGCCTATCCGAAACCAAAGGGTAAAGCAAAAGAGGCCCGTCTTACCTATAAATTGATCGGTACAACCAATAATTTTTTTCTGCTGGAAGTTGATCTCCAGACCGGTCGCCATCATCAGATCCGCTGTCAGCTTGCAAAGATCGGATGTCCGATTAAGGGTGACCTGAAATACGGCTTTGCCAGGTCAAATACCGAAGGTGGTATTCACCTTCATGCACGCAAGATTTGCTTTACGCATCCCGTGACAAAGGAACCTGTTGAGATTTTGGCTGATCCTCCGCAGAATGATCAGCTCTGGCTGGAGTTTATGGAACAGACCTCAGCGCCTGTCCGAATTCCTCAGAGCAGGAATTTAAGAGGCAGAAGGTAGTCCGGCGTATCGATCCTCAATACCCTGTTTTTTCCTGCCATCCACACCTCAAAGGGAAGCTCCTGCCTTTCTGCTGATTCTACCATCACCTGCCGGCAGGCCCCGCAAGGATAAACCGGTTCTTCGGTGAGCTTATTATTTTGCTTTGCAACCAGTACCATTCTTTTTATCGGTATGTCGGGATAATTGGCCTGAACGAAAAACAATCCTACACGCTCAGCGCATAAACCCGAAGGATAGGCTTTGTTTTCCTGATTATTGGATGTGAAAATCTGACCGTCAATCAGTTCTATTGCAACGCCCACATAAAAACCGGAGTATGGGGCATAAGCCAGATCCGCAGCATTCTGAGCCTTGATGATAAGTTCCGCAACTCTGGCTCCGAGGTTTTCCGAACCTTCAAATTCATCGTATGGTATTCGGATTTCCTTGGTGTTCATCTGTTTTTGTTTTGTTCAAATGTAAGGAATAAATAGTTTGGCTATCTTGGCAACCTAAATCCAAAGGAAATAAGCTGATGGCCTTCCGTAAACCGTTACCGTTTTTTATTGCATTATTTTTTGTATTTCAGTCAGTTGCGGTTTTTTCACAGACCGATCCCGTTTATTGGGAGTATATCCGTAAATGGTCGAAGTCAGCGATCGATGAAATGTACTACAGTAAAATTCCGGCC
>CAILAQ010000902.1 GCA_903832165.1 uncultured Bacteroidota bacterium
GATAGAGTGAGCCGGATTCGATTAGTCCCAACAATGAATTCACCTTTGATGGCTTGTTGTGCCATTTAATCAGCTGCAGGAACTGCCCATGCAAAGAATGAAACGATTCAATGATTTTCATTGTAGAGACGGTTATAACCGTCTCTACCAAAAAAAGATCATCGAAAGTAACCAGCACAAATTCGTAATCATTATGCAGGATTTTCAGGGCCTTTTTAAGGTTGGCCGACCAGGTCAAGTCATCACCTACCTTTATCGCTGTCACATCAGATCGGCGTGAATCCTTATGATTGGTCAGGATATATTTCGGAAACGGACAGTCGGCCCAGTTTTTATCCAGACATTTAAAATGAGTATCCCATAATTCAGCATACTTATCGCACGAAATAATCAAAAATGCTGTTTTAGGAATCATCATCAGGCTAAGGTCACCGCTATCTTTGGCACCGGTTTACTCATGGCCAGTCCTGCCATGAGCCAGAAACAAAAGGTAAAGGACTTGATATCTAAAATCATGCTGAACAACCCGAGGAAGAAGGTGAGGAGCAGAAAAGACTTGACAATATTAAAATTTACCTCGGTTCCTTCTAGCTTAGAAGATATCCAGATGGTAAACAGGATATACATGGTGGTAAAAAAGGCAATCAGTCCCTGTGCTATAATTATGGATAACCAATAGACATCTTTCAGATACTTGAAGTTGTTCTCATTGTTGATCATCACCCATGGAGTATTCTTGTATTCCATGAATTTGCCATCGATCAACTGGCCATTATATCCCAGGCCCAGAAACAGATCTTTTAAGCTGCCGTGAAGAAATTCCGGAAATACCTTGGTTATGTATCCAATCCGGTTAAATTCAGAGGATATCTCAATCCAGTATTTTACATCCATCCCCAAAAGTTCCAGAAAAAAATCGCTGAAGATCCAAATGGAGAGTGTTACCAACACAACTATTACGGATCCCATGACCAGTTTCCTTTTACTCCGTAAGAAAAGGAGAAACAATACAGAAATCAAAGAGGCAATTGAAAAAGACATCAGACAAACTGTCAATGCCACGATGGAAACAATAAGCCTCTCTCTTCTTGAGCTGCAATTAAACAGGTAAATAGTGGTGAGCGCCAGGGTGAAAAAAGAGAATTCCACCGTATTTACAAAGGTGCCGCTAACGCCCAATCCGGTATAAACTGTCGGTACCCCGTCAACGAAAATATCTGCCGGGGGCAGGAATATTTTCAGGAACAATTCCTTATTGACCAGACTAATCAGGGCCAGCCCCGAAACGATCCAAAACAATACCCTTACCTGCCTGAATAATTTCTCCTGGAAATCAGTTGAAGTAAATCTGACCAGTATAATTAAAGGAACAAATCGGATAGTGACCCCAATATAACCAACTACCGAAACAACCGGAGCCCGTTCAATCAGCAGCGACAGGCAGGAGAGCAAGATAATCAGGGAAAAGCCGCCAAGAATCTTATAATCAGTCTTGGTTAATTTCGGATTGAGGACAACCAAACAGACCAGAAACAACAAAATGGGAAGCAGATCTGCTGCATTACGGACATACTGGATTAACGTATAACTTCCCAGGCGGGAGAGGATGGTCCACTCGAATGCAATCCAATATAGGTACCCAATAAGGAAGGTGCCAAACCCTCGGGCCATATCGAAGGCCGTAAGCCGGCGACGAAGCGTTTCAGCGGAAGAGGGTTTCAGGGTTTCAGAGTTTCAGGGTTTCAGTTCCCGCGGGAATGACAGAAAAGGGCCATATAAATTTGTCAGGGGAAACTTTTATAAATAGCTGACCTGTGCTTAAAGGCTGCAAAAGTTACGGTA
>CAILAQ010000903.1 GCA_903832165.1 uncultured Bacteroidota bacterium
GACCATCCTTTTTTTTGAACCTCATATTACCGGGCATCGGCAGGAATACCTCAATCATCTGATTGAATATGTTTCAGCAACTGCATCCGAACACGAATACATCTTTGTCGTCCATCCCGACTTCCAACCTCAATTAAAAGTATCGAACAGTAACGTTCTAATTGAAAAGTTGTCATCCCCGCGTAGGCGAAGCCGGAGGCGGGGACCCCGTCCCTTACAGCGAAACTTGGCAGGAGCTCCAACCCGCAGCCTCGCCACCTACCGCCTCGCTAACCACTTCGCAACAAAGCACCGTGCTGACCATCTCTGCTTCCTCAATTTCAACGACGTCCAGCTTGCCCTCGGCCTCTTTCGCCCAAAATATACCATAAGCGGCATCCTGTTCAAACCCTTTGGCCCATTTCAAAAGGGTTCATTTACGAAGTGGCTCACCTGGCAGCGAAAATATTTCCAGTCCTGGCTATTCACACGCAACAAGAAGGTTAAGTCGGTTTTTGTTCTCAATGATAATAAGGCAGAAGATTTTCTAAACCGAATCTGCAAAACATCTATTTTCCAGATGCTGCCTGATCCGGTTCCCGAACTGGTTCCTGAACCCGGATATAATCTGAGGGAAAAATTCTCCATCCCTGCCAACCACAAAATATTCCTTCATATCGGCTCACTTCTGAAACGCAAAGGCACCCTTGATATCCTCGATTCCCTACAATATTTATCCGACGACGAACTCTCCAAATTCACTCTCCTGATCCTCGGCCACGCCGAACCCGACATGGACAACGAAATCCGTAACCGCCTGTCTTCACCCGATACCCGATACCTAAACACCTTCCTTCCGCCCGAGAGATTCAAGGCCACTATTGACCAATGCGATTTGGTGTTAGTTCCTTATCGTTACTTTGAGTCTTCCAGTGGCATCGCCGGTCACGCCATCTCCGCCGGCAAACCGCTGTTAGTCGTCCGTAAAGGCCTTCTGGGTGACACGGTAGCCGAACACGGAACCGGGATCTTTATTGATGAATCAGGGCCTGAAGGTATAGCTGAGGGGCTGAAAAGGGCGTTGGCGATGGAATTGAGAGGTGTCACCTCTATGAGGTTTTTGGAAATGCACACACCTGAGGTATTCGCTTGGAACTTGGTTAACCTGTAGGTTTTCTATGGCTGACCAGATGTGTGAATTTGCTTGTCAACTTTTAGTCGACAAAGTGGTATATTTGTAAGGTAATTATTTTGGGTATGACAACAATCAGAATTTCTGTAAAAAACAAGCGTGATGCGGGGCTTTTAATCAAGATGTTGAAAAAAATATCCTTTGTGGAACGAGTTGAAGAGGTAGTAGTAATTGATGCACCAGTCAATCAATTTGAAAAACTAAAAACTTTTTTAGCATCCAACAGTAATTCGGGATTTTTCAGCGACATTACTGATCCGTCTACTTGGCAAAAACAGCTCCGAAATGAGTGGGAATAAGCTATTACTCGACACAAATATCCTGATTTACCTTTCAAAAAAGGAGCTATTATTGGATCGGATAGCATTGCCGGGTGATTCTATTAATATTTCGGTAATTACACTGATGGAAGTTAAAGGATTTGCCTTTCAAACCATGCAGGAGGAAGATTTTGTAGATGCTCTTTGCAATCTTTTCCATATTATTCCTTTGAATGATAATATTGTTGATGAAGTCATTAACATCAGAAAAAAGCACAGAATAAAATTGCCCGATTGTATTATCCTGGCGACAGCAATCGTCAATCATTGTAGTATCGTCACCCATAATACCAGCGATTTCGAATCCTTTGCTTCATTGGTTAATCTCATAGATCCAATGGTAAAAGGAACAAAGAGCGGCTTAAGTCGAAAGTAGACTGAGTCAATTAACTCCACCTTCTCCCCTCTTAATGGAATTCTTACTTGTACTGTTTTTGCTTTCGGGCCAGATAAAGGCTTTCATGCAGTTTTTCGGACTTAATCTGCCGGTCGATTTTACTCTGATTACAGGCGCTCTCTTGCTTGGATTCACCGCCTATAAGCTGATCAGGAAGAATAACTTCAGCACAAACAACATCAGCTTTTTCGGAATAGGTTTGCTGCTGCTGTTTTATGCCTGGATGATATTCAGCCTGTTTTATACCCACTCGGAACAATACAGCCGGGAAAAGACTTTTTATTTCCTCCTGAATATCGCCGCCTTCTCCGTTCCATTCTTCTTTAACCAATTCAATATTAAGCGATTTATCAGGATTTTTGTTTTGAGCACAGTGGTCCTGGCTTTGGGACTGCTCCCGTTCCAATACCTGGATTTGCTGAAGAATGTTACAGAACCAACAGACGGCGGTGCTTATACTGCGATTGGCGGACTGTATCTTTCCTTATCGGAATACATGGGACTTATATTGATACTGATACTCACCATGCGCGAGGGAAATGTGTTCAGCAGAAATTATGATGTTTTAATAATCTTGTTTGTTCTGGGGTTGATGGTGTTGCTGGGTGCACGCGGCCCCATTGTTTTCGCTCTTATCGTCTATTCATTCTTTCGTCTTAGTAAAATCACGAAAATCCATTTTACAATCAAGACCAAGTCTCTTGTCTTGTTGTCTTCCGTCTTCTGTCTTTTGTCTCTCCTCGTCTTCCTGATGACACGATTTCCTGCCACTGACACTCTTTTAAGACATTCTCTCTACCGTTTTTATTCTTTGCTCGGCGGGGCCGTTGATGGGGGAACAGCTGACCATTCTTCCACGGTAAGGCTGGTTTTGGCTCAGGAAGCTTTCACAGGAATATTCAAGGATATCGGCTCTTTTCTTTTCGGTTACGGAACGGGCAGCTTCGGGATCATGACCACCGGCTCCGACATCCGGCTCTATCCTCACAACATGATTCTTGAAATCTGGTTCGATTTAGGCCTGGTTGGGCTTATGGTCTTTTTTGTCTGGATCGTGTATATCCTGACAAAACTTAGGGGGCAACCTAACCAATATCTCAGCTACTGGCTGATGTTCTATATTTTTCTGAATTTGATGAAATCAAGTTCCCTGGTTGATATCCGCACCGAGTTTGCCATTTTTGCACTCTTTGCCGTCCAGAATTTTTTGGTAGTGAAAGAACCAAAACCGGCTCTGGCATGAAATCCGTTCTCCACATTATTAACGGGTACTGCGGGAACCGCGTATACAGCTATCTTATAGCAGTTCTGGATTCTCTGGGTATTAAGCAACTTGTATATATCCCCGTCCGCTCCAGGGAAGATATCGGCAAATTCGAGGCACCGGGGTTGAAAAACACGAAGTATGCCTATTCATTTGTCATTCAATCGGCTTTCGATCGTTTGTTTTTCTTTCGTAAGATCCGCAGAATCAGTCAGGATATTGAACGCAACGATGCATTCTCACCCGATTCCCTGATCCATGCGCATACCCTGTTCAGTGATGGTGGAGTGGCTTTGAATTTGTACCGGAAGCACAAAATGGAATATCTGGTGGCGGTAAGGAATACCGATGTCAACCTGTTTTTCAAATATTTCTTTTTTCTACGGGGCTTTGGAGAACGGATTCTTTTGAATGCCCGAAAGGTAATCTTCCTCTCGCCAGCTTACCGGCAAATGGTTCTGGAGAGATATGTAAAACCAATGAACCGGGAGCTTATTGGCAAAAAATCAATGGTGATACCGAATCCTATTGATCCTTACTGGCAGGAGAACATTTTCCAACGGGAGGCCAATACTCAGAAGCAAATCAGGTTGCTGTTTGTTGGAGAAATCCGGAGGAATAAGAACATTCACGGGATACTCGAGGCAACCCGGATCTTACAGGAAAGGGGGTTGGATGTTCGGTTATCGGTTGTCGGTTTTGGGTTGAACGACGAGAAGACTTATGTAAACGAAATCAGAAAGACCTCAGGACCATTGACGTACGTTGAATTGGTGGAACAGACAAAAGACAAAGAGACGTTAAAACGGCACTATCGTGAGGCGGATATATTTGTGATGCCTTCGTTTACCGAGACTTTCGGACTGGTTTATGCGGAGGCTCTGTCGCAAGGGATGCCACTGATCTGGTCGGAAGGGCAGGGCA
>CAILAQ010000904.1 GCA_903832165.1 uncultured Bacteroidota bacterium
AACTGTTGATCAAAAAGAAAAATAGTTTACACTTTAATTGCCGTCATTGCAATCTAATTCCGAGAAAACGGAATCGTCAAAGGAATGAAGAACAATGACCTCAAGTCCGAAGCCTCCCAACTTTCACATGCGGAAGCAATTAATCTGATTCATCAGCTTGAGGTACACCAGATTGAGCTCGAAGTATCGAACGATGAACTTATTCAGGCAAAAGAACAGATAGAATTTGCCGCCCGAAAATATGCCGGATTATACAATTTCGCCCCGACAGGGTATATTACACTTTCCAGTGATGGAACTATTCTCGAAGCCAACATCAGCGGGGCAAAAATGCTTGCTAAAGAACGGGTTTACCTTATAAACAGCCGGTTTGATTTTTTTGTTTCTAACGACACCAAAAAGGTCTTTAATCTCTTTCTGGAAAAAGCATTCAGGAGCAACACAAGGGAATCCTGCGAAATAACCCTGGCTTCTTCAGAAAACCAGCCTGTGTTTGTCCATCTTACCGGCATCTTTACCGAAAAGGGAGATCAGTGTCTGGTAAACATGTTTGACATCACCACTTCCAAACAAGTGGCCCTGCTCAAGGAAATCCACCATGAAGTCCTTGAAATATTGAACGAACCCGAAACTTTACGAGATACCTTACCACGTTTAATCAACATAATAAAAATAAAATGCGGATTCGATGCGGTGGGTATTCGTCTGGAGGATGGGGATGATTTCCCTTATTTCGCGCAGAATGGGTTTTCAACAGATTTTCTGTGCACTGAAAACTCCCTGGTCAGCCGAACTAAAGACGGGGAACTTTTTTACGACAAAAATGGCGATGTCAGCCTCGAATGCTTCTGTGGGCTGGTCATTGCAGGCAAAGCTGACCCTGCAAATCCACTCATGAACGAGCGGGGAAGTATCTGGACCAACGATTCATTTCCATTTCTGAGTATTCCCTCAGACGAGGATCCCCGTATGAATCCGCGCAATTTGTGCATTCATCATGGCTATGCGTCTATGGCGTTGATTCCGATAAAGAATACAAGCCGAAATATTGGTTTGATTCAGTTCAACAGCCGGAGTAAAGACTTTTTCACCCCCGACCTCATTGAAAACCTCGAAGGAATCGCCAGGCATATCGGGGAGGTGCTCATCCGAAAAAAGGCAGAAGAGGAGTTGCAAAAGTTAGAGGCCAAACATAGTTCAATGATATCCAATATATCAGAGGTCATTGGAATCATTGGTGCAGATGGGTTTATGAAATATAAGAGCCCTAACATTGAAAAATGGTTTGGCTGGCAACCCCAGGATCTGATTGGCACGGATGGCTTTTTAACGGTTCATCCTGATGATCTCCAGCGAATTCAGAAAGAGTTCTTTGCACTCCTTGAAGATCCCTCTTTGATAAAAAAGGTAATATATAGGTATAAATGTAAAGATGGCAGCTATAAACCTATTGAACTTACAGCTACCAATCAGTTAAAAGACCCTGCTATCAGTGGCATATTGCTTAATTATCGCGATATAACCGAACGTCAGGAAGCAGAACTAGAAATAAAACTGATGAATACAGAACTTCTAAAACTCAATGTTGAAAAAGACAAATTTTTCTCGATCGTTTCACACGACCTGCGTAGTCCGTTTCAGACACTTCTTGGTTATTTCCCACTGACGATGGAGGAAATCAAAACCTATCCCCTGGAGAAAGTTCAATTGCTTTTGATGAATATGAGGACTTCGTCAGAAAAGCTCTATGTTATGGTCGAGAATTTGCTGGAGTGGTCGAAGATGCAGCAAGGTTTAATTGGGTTTAGTCCTTCATCGATTCGATTAAAGGAGGCGATTTCATCACTTTTAGTGATTATTCGCAAATCATCCGACAAGAAGATGATTAAGATCAGTTGTGATAT
>CAILAQ010000905.1 GCA_903832165.1 uncultured Bacteroidota bacterium
CGGCCTCGGAGCAGATCTGATGTGTTTCCTCAGGATATGGATCGAGGCCCTGCCGCATGGCGGCTCCGCCAATCATTGCATAACGGTAATAAAATTTATGCCCAAAGCGAACGGCTATTGCATCAAGAACTTTCACCCCTTCGGCAATAATTTCCGGCCCGATACCATCACCCGGAAGAACGGCAATTTTAAACTCCACAGCAGCTAATATTATATAAGATGATTTGCTTCGAATTCTATGATCTGAGGCTTCAGGCCTGCAAGGTAGTCAATCACGTCGCTTCCTGTGATCAGACACTGCTTTCGGAAAGGATTGATTTCGAAAGCAGTTGGCAGTCGGCAGTCGGCAGTTGGCAGTTGGCAGTTGGCAGTAAGCAGTTGGCTGGGTAGGTCGACAGTCCATATGGCAAATGGGTCAGCTTGGTGAATTTCCATCAGGCGGGCAAGAGTATCAGGGTCGACCTCGAGGGGTAACAGACCGTTATTCAGGGCGTTGGTACGGAAAATATCAGCAAAACCCGATGAAATAATAACGCGAAACCCATATTGATACAGTGCCCAGGCAGCGTGCTCACGTGAGGAACCGCAGCCAAAATTCTTTCCGGTAAGGAGAATCTGCCCCTTGCCTTCAGGCTTGTTAAGTACAAACTCCGGGTTTGGAGAACCATCCGGCTGGTAGCGCCAGTCGTGGAAAAGATTTTCTCCGAATCCCGAAGAATCCACAGACTTCAGAAAACGCGCCGGAATAATTCGATCGGTATCAATGTTATCTACTTGCAGCCGAACTACTTTCGAAGTAATAATTGTTATCGGTTCAAAGGACATTTGCTCAATTTGCTAAATTTTTCGTGTCTCGTGTCTCGTGTCTTTAGTCTCCAGTCTCCAGTCTTCAGTCACCCGTCACTCGTCACCATTCGTGGTATGCGACGGGGTCCCCGCCTCCGCGGGGATGACAACTCTTCGAGGGTCACTTATGCGTCCGGTGAGGGCAGCGGCGGCAGCGGTGAGGGGGCTGGCGAGCAGCGTGCGAGCGCCGGGTCCCTGACGGCCTTCGAAGTTACGGTTGGACGTGGAAATGCAATATTTTCCTGCCGGGATCTTATCATCGTTCATGGCCAGGCATGCTGAACAGCCCGGCTCACGGAGCTCAAATCCGGCTTCGTTAAGAATTTTCTCAATACCCTCGGCACGAGCCTGCGTCTCAACTTTTTTTGAACCAGGAACAATCCAGGCAGTTACTCCATCAGCTTTTTTATGGCCCTTAACATAAGATGCGAATTCCCGGAGGTCCTCGATTCTGCCGTTAGTGCAGCTTCCCACAAAAACATAATCGATCTTCTGATCCATAATTTTTTCGCCACCCTTCCAGCCCATATAAGACAGGGCTTTCGGGTCACTGTCAGGAATAGTTCCTGTAATAGGGATTCCGGCACCGGGATTGGTTCCCCAGGTAATCATCGGGGCCATTTCAGAAGCATCAAAAGTCTCTTCGCGATCGAAAATAGCTTCACTATCGCTTTTTAATAATTTCCATTCAGATACAGCCTGGTCCCATTCCATGCCGGCCGGGGAAAACTCCCGGTTGACCAGATATTTAAATGTCGTTTCATCAGGAGCGACGAGTCCTCCGCGTGCACCCATTTCGATCGCCATATTACAGATTGTCATACGGCCTTCCATGCTGAGGGTGCGGATAGCCTCACCCGCAAATTCTATAAAATAACCGGTTCCGGCGCCGGTGCCCAATTTTGATATCAGGTAAAGGATCAAGTCCTTAGCGGTAATGCCTGCGGCTAATTTGCCATCGATGGTTATTCGCATGGTTTTCGGGCGACGCTGCAGCAGGCACTGACTGGCCATCACCATTTCCACTTCGCTGGTTCCGATACCAAAAGCAATGGTTCCGAAGGCACCATGCGTAGAAGTATGGCTGTCGCCGCAAACGATGGTCATCCCGGGACGCGTAAGTCCGAGTTCAGGCCCGATAACATGAACGATCCCGTTCATGGGATGGGTCATGCCAAAGAGTGTTATTCCGTGTTTTGCGCAGTTCTCTGTAAGTCGCGCAACCTGAAGACTTGATTCAGCACCCATCACGGGGTTTTCCTGCCCGATAGTAGGAATGTTATGGTCCATGGTCGCAATGGCCCGGTCAGGCCTGAAGAAGGGCAACCCACGCTTTTCGATACCGGCAAAAGCCTGTGGGCTGGTTACCTCATGAATAAAGTGCCTGTCGATATAGATTACTGAAGATCCGTCGTCAAGAGAGAGAACTTCGTGCTTGTCCCAAAGTTTATCAAAGAGGGTTTTACTCTTCATAACTACCCGTCATTTTATTCAATGCATCGATCAGGGCCTTTACGGAGGCAGTCACGATATCGGTATCAGCCGAGAATCCGTAGAAAATCCTGTCGCGCCCCTTAATACGCACATGTACCTTTCCAACATCATCGCTTCCCCGTGTTATTGCCTGAATAAGAAATTCATCCAGCTCAAAAGGTTCATCAATCACCTTGGTCACTGCTTTAAAAGCGGCATCAAAAGCTCCGTTACCTTCCGCGGTAGCAGTCTTTTCAACGCCATTAACCATAAGATGTACCGTTGCCATAGGGGTTGTAGACATACCACAAAGCACCTGAAGCAGTTTGAGGGAAACATGAATTCCTGAGGTTTGGTCCTTGCCAACAAGCGTCAGCAGATCGGAATCCGATATTTGCTTGGCCTTATCTGCCATCACCAAAAAACGTTCGTATACCTCATCCAGGTTACCATTGGTATAGCGATATCCTATCCGGTCAAGATGATGCTTAAGTGCTGCGCGACCGGAACGAGCAGTAAGAACAATGCTTGATTCATCTACCCCGACCGAAGCCGGGTCAATGATCTCATAATTTTCGCGGTTTTTCAATACGCCATCCTGGTGAATACCCGACGAATGGGCGAATGCATTTCTTCCGACAATCGCCTTATTCGGCTGAACAGGCATATTCATCATGGAGGAGACCATCCGGCTCGTTTGTATGATCAGCGGCGAATTAATAGTGGTGATCACCGGAAAATCCTTGCGGGTTCTCACCGACATTACCACCTCTTCCAGGGAAGTATTTCCTGCACGTTCACCGATTCCATTGATGGTGACTTCCACCTGGCGGGCACCGTTCATCACACCAGCCAATGAATTGGCGGTTGCCATTCCAAGGTCGTTATGGCAATGTGTCGACAAAATTGCTTTGTGTATATTAGACACATTATCAATCAGATACTTAATTTTCGCGCCATATTCGTAGGGCATGCAATATCCGGTAGTATCCGGAATATTTACAACGGTGGCGCCGGCCTTTATGACTGCCTCCACCACGCGGGCCAGATATTCGTTATCTGTACGACCGGCATCTTCAGCATAAAATTCCACATCCTCCACAAACCTTTTGGCATATTTCACGGCATGAATGGCACGCTCGATAATCTCTTCCGGATTGGATCTGAGTTTAAGCTGAATATGATAAGGTGAGGTACCGATGCCCGTATGGATTCTTGGTCGCTTAGCACTTTTGAGCGCTTCGGCTGCCACTTCGATATCCTTATCTACGGCACGGGTGAGTCCGCAAATTATTGGTTCGCGCACTGCTTTGGCTATCTGCACAACAGCTTCAAAATCACCCGGGCTCGATACCGGAAATCCGGCCTCGATGACGTCAACACCAAGAGCCTCAAGTGCCAGGGCAACCTCGATTTTCTCGACTGTATTCAACTGGCATCCTGGCACCTGTTCTCCGTCGCGGAGAGTGGTATCGAAAATATATAAGTGGTCCATAACGAAATGTGCTAATGTGACAATGTGCTAATGTGACAATTAAAGAATCGATTCATTGACTAATTGGCTAATTATCGAATTGCCGAATTAGTTTAGGGGCGAAGTTTGCGGACTTGAGCGCCGGTGGCCCAGATTTCGGATTCTCGGAGTTCTTTCAGTTCAGCATTAAGCTTTTCCCGATAATCCGGCTTGCGACCAGCTTCAATGGCGATTTCGGCTTCTTTACCGGTAACAACACTCTGATACAGCTCGTCATAAACCGGAGCTACAGCTTCGCGGAATTTATGCCTCCAGTCGAGGGCTCCCCGCTGGGCAGTGGTTGAACAGTTTGCATACATCCAGTCCATGCCATTCTCTGCAACCAGAGGCATCAGGCTCTGGGTCAGCTCTTCAACAGTTTCGTTAAAAGCTTCTGACGGACTGTGCCCGTTTTTGCGCAGGCAATTATATTGTGCTTCGAAGACTCCGGCAATGGCCCCCATCAAAACACCACGTTCACCGGTAAGATCGGAATATACCTCTTTGCGGAAGTCGGTTTCGAAAAGATATCCTGATCCGATACCGATACCCAGGGCGATCACCCTTTCACGGGCATTTCCCGTAGCATCCTGATAAACAGCAAAACTGGAATTCAATCCTTTGCCGGCGACAAATAATCTACGGAGCGATGTGCCGGAACCTTTTGGTGCAGCCAGGATAACATCCACATCGGCCGGAGGCACGATTCCTGTTTTATCGCTGAAAGTAATTCCGAATCCATGGGAGAAATAGAGAGCTTTTCCCGGAGTCAGGTGTTTTTTTACCGTGGGCCATGCATCTATCTGCCCCGCATCGCTCAGCAGAAACTGTATAATAGTACCGCGTTTGCATGCTTCGTCGATTTCAAAAAGAGTCACGTTTTCAACCCAGCCGTCAGCTTCTGCTTTTCTCCAGCTGGCGCCGCCTTTACGCTGACCAACAATAACATTCATGCCATTATCTTTGAGGTTCAGCGCCTGTCCCGGTCCCTGAACACCATATCCAATAATTGCAATTGTTTCATTGGCAAGCACTTTTCTGGCTCTATCCAATGGAAATTCATCGCGGGTGACCACCTGTTCAGTGACACCGCCAAAGATCATTTCTGCCATCTTCTTATAGTTTAACTAATTAATTGCTTTGCTCTAACCGGTTCCACAATATGAAAAGCCTGAAGTACTTCTATCTGTTTTTCAAGAAGTTTTACAAGCGTTTGAATGGTATGTGAATCCGTCCTTATCACAAGGTTTATCCAGGTAACCCCAGGAACTGCAGATTCATGCAGTGTTAAACGCTCAATACTCAGGTTTTTGCGTGCAACCAGCTGAGCAACTCTCATCAACAGCCCAACGCGGTCATGGGCATAAACGGTAACGAGGTAACTGTTCTTCATCTTATTTAGTGTTAATTTTTTCCAACCACATTTGCGAAACCGGTGTTCCAGCAGGAATCATCGGGAAAACATTCTCTTCAGGATCTGTTGCCACTTCGAGAAAACAGGGGCCCTTATGCGATAAAAGCCAATCGATTGCTGAATCGACTTCGCTGGATGTACTGATCCGTTTTGCTGTCAGACCCATTGCATCAACCACCTTAACAAAATCGGGATTCAACAGTTCAGTACTGGCATATCGCTTAGAGAAGAAAAGCTCCTGCCATTGCCTTACCATACCCAAAAATCCATTATTGAGAAGGATTACTTTCACATCAGTTCCCTCCTGAATGATAGTCATGATTTCCTGCATGGTCATCTGAAAGCCGCCATCACCGATAAAAGCCAGAACCGGTTTATCCGGACAGGCAACTTTGGCGCCAATAGCGGCAGGCAGTCCAAAACCCATGGTTCCCAAACCACCGGAGGTAACCAGCTGTCGGGGAGTGCTGAAATTAAAATACCGGGCAACTTTCATCTGGTGCTGCCCGACATCTGTTACCACGAGAGTATTGGAAGGAAATCGTTCGGATAATCTTCTGATAATGGCTCCCATCTGGATTTTTTCAGTTTCCAGTGACAGGTCGCCAACGATAACTTTATCATTTTCTATTTTCTGCAAGGCACGGAATTCTGCTACCCAATCTTTATGCATAGCCGGCTCCACATATTCAACCAGGGATTTTAAAACCCGGGCAGCATCTCCGGCCACAGCCAGGTGAGGCTGTATAACTTTACCGTGTTCCGATGCATCTATATCGATATGAATGACCCTTGCGTTCTGGACAAACGAGGAAGGGTCGCTGGTAACACGATCATCGAATCTCATTCCGACGGCCACAATAAGATCAGCTTTTGCAGAGAGGACATTCGGGGCATAACTACCGTGCATTCCGAGCATGCCCATGTTCAGTGGATGGCTGGATGGTATGGCTGACAGTCCGAGCAATGTGGAGGCTGCCGGCATGCCGGTTTTGTCTATCAGCAGCTTAAGCTCCGACGAAGCCTCCGACAAAAGGACACCCTGGCCCCAAAAAAGCAGGGGGCGTTCCGACTGGTTGATCCAGTCAGCTGCCCTTCGTATTTTTTTATCATCGGGTATAGGTTCCGGATGGTAGGAGGGCATGCTTTCGCATATTTCATAATTATATGGAATCTTTTCAACCAGGACACTTTTTGCAATATCGATCACAACCGGTCCGGGGCGTCCTGTACGTGCAATATAGAAAGCTCTGGATACCGCCTCCAGAAGATCGGCTGAATCCGTGATCCGAATGTTCCACTTGGTTACAGAAGTGGTCAGTCCCAGTATATCTGCTTCCTGAAAAGCATCCGATCCGATAAGGCGGGCATTTACCTGTCCGGTTATACAAACCAGCGGTGTTGAATCGGCAAAAGCATCGGCCAGTCCGGTGATGAGGTTAGTGGCCCCCGGCCCTGAAGTGGTTATGCAAACGCCTGTTTTCCCTGAAACCCGGGCAAAGCCCTGGGCGGCATGCACAGCACCCTGCTCATGGCGGGTAAGTATGTGCCTGGGTTGGTTTCCAAAGCGGTACATAGCATCGTAAAGCGGCATGATAGCGCCGCCAGGATAGCCGAACATGGTTTCTACTCCTTCAGCTTGCAGTGCCAGGATGATTGCGTCGGCGCCGGGGATTATGGTATTAGTATCGGTCATGCTTTGTTTCAGAGTTTCAGAGTTTCAGAGTTTCAGAGTTTCAGAGTTTCAATGTCAAATGAACTTTGGAGCGCCCCTTCTCCCGTGAGTGAAGCGCTAGCGCAGCGAGCGCGGGAGAGGGGGAAGGGGGTGAGGTGGATCATGCGGTATCAGGTTTTGGAAATTGGTTGGCGGACGGCACCTAAATGTGAAGGGCCAACCATATATGCGTAGGCCTGC
>CAILAQ010000906.1 GCA_903832165.1 uncultured Bacteroidota bacterium
ATCAGTTGATTTAAGAAAATGGCTTTGTAATTCCACCTATAACTTTTGAGCATACCCTCATCGTTTCAAGTCTTGAATTTATTCATCGCGATCCTTTCGATAGAATAATTACAGCTCAGGCAATTAAAGAAAAGATGGCCATCATGACAAAAGACCTGAATATAGCGCAATACAAGGTAAAAACAATTTGGTAGGACCCCATTACGGCTGCAGAATATGGTGAAAATCGCCATTTAGGGTCGTTGCTCACGGTTCCATTTCCAACAGTTTGGTTGCTTTTGAAGAAGGTACTTCAATTTATAACCGGGAAATTACCGACTGCGCACATTCAGCCGGAGTAAGATTCAGCGTGGAAATCCTGATTTCATCGCCAGAGGGTTCTTCAAATGGTGATGAAATGCCGGTAAACTGTACCATTAAACCTTTGCTGGCAGATTTGTAATGCCCCTTAACATCCCGGCGAACGCACTCCTCCAGGGGAGTGTCAACAAAAACCGGATAAAAAGGCACTCCATTCCTTTCCGCAATCGATGCCGCCAGATCCCGTAATGCCTTAATCGGGGTGATAAAAGCGCAAATAACCGTTGTGTTCCCCTTTAATGCGATAAAAGAAGCCATTTCCGCGGCTCTCCGGATATTTTCATACCGGTCTTCCATGCTGAATCCAAGGTCGCGATTCAGGCCCGTACGCAGAAAATCAGCGTCAATAAAAATAACCCGGCCATCGGATCCTGATAATTGTTCGATAAGCTCTTCGGCAATGGTTGTTTTCCCCGAACAGGGCCTTCCGTATAACCAAATAATTCGACAATTCTGCGACATAATATCTGTTAATTAATACAGGATCAGTTGATTGATGCAGTATTTGTTGTTTAATTCAGGAATTCAGCACTCTGCTTTTTATACTTCTGAGAAGATCGTCCTGCCTTTTTCTTTTCTCCAGGTCTTCTGTCTTTATCCTGGATCTCACCTCTTTCTTCATCCGCTCGTTATCCGCTGAAAACCCTTCAATCTGCTCCCGCGTGAAAGGCGTATGATTAACAGGGAACTGCAGTGAATACCCTAGCTTCAGCAGAGTTTCCCCGGCCGCCTGCTCAAATAGCTGTATGTCGGTGGACGACATCTCCCTGGCGAACTTATTGAAATTATCTTTCAGGATAGGCTTTTCAACATTCTTCCACATCTCCCCCGAATGGGCTGTATTTATTGATTCGTTAGATTTAAAAAAACTCAGGACTGAAGGGTCATATTCCGCCCCGATAAAAGTGCACAGACTTTTGATCTCCTTTTCCGGATTTGCCAGCAGATCTTCATATTGCACCTGTATAAACCGATGGGATTCAATAGTATTCATCAGGCGTAGCGCGGCTTCCTGCTCCTCACGCCATTGTTTAGCGATGAAATAGATATGCTTCTCGCCAACAATGGCCTTCATGAATGAAAGCGCAACATCCCGCCCGTCCCTGAACAGGTGAAGGTACAGCGGTTTGATATCCGGTTCCAGAAGGTTCACAAACTGAATGTTTACCATGCTTTTGCAAATCCAGATATGAGCTTGCTGACTCCGGGCACGCAGTTCGTATACCACCCTGAAAATCTCTTCGATGCTGTTATTATTGCATCGGCTGATTATCTCTCCGGCGGTTAGCTGCAGCCCGTCCCAGGGGACAGGATTATATTCAATTAATTTGCAGACATCACCGGCCAGTTCACTGAAATTTGACTGATCTTTTAAATCGCCATAAGCCGGTAATAAAGGCACAAATCTCTCCAGAATATGAGGAGGGTGGGGGGCCGATACGCTGTTGAGCTGGTTAAGCATCAGGCGGAGCAAGTTGGATCCGGAACGCTGGGTTCCGATCATCTGAACGGCAGTAAACGGCGGGTTGCCCATATTATAACAAGATTAAGCCAATAATCCCGGCTGCAGGAATAATAAAAACAGTATCAGGATTGTATTTCAATGACAATGCCAATATCGCAAAAAACAGAATAATTGTTTTATAGGAAATTCCGGTGCTCACAAGAATGGTAACTGCAGCGGAGAGGATCATGCCGATAATTGCCGGTCGCAATGCTTTGAAGGCCGCTTTCAGGAAAGGAGCATCATTGATTGCTGCAAAAAACCGGGAGCAAATCACCATTAAAATGGCCGTTGGCACAAATATCGAGAGGGTGGCGTTGAGGGCGCCGAAAAATCCGGCCAGCTTATAGCCTACAAACGTGGCGCTCACCAGAATGGGGCCCGGAGTCACCTGACCTAAAGCGATGGCATCCACAAATTCCTTATTCGTCAGCCAGTGAAGGGTATCAACAATTATTTTGTGCATCGACGGAACCGCAACATACCCGCCTCCGAACAGGCTTAAACTCATGCCCGAAAAGGTCAGCATGATTTTCCGGTGCAGCCACAACAGCGTTTCATTTTCAGGGATCAGCACCGGCAGCGCGATAACCACCATCAATATAATGCCTGCTGCCCACTGCCGACTGCCTACTGCCCACTGCCTGCTGCCCACTGCCCACTGCCTGCTGCCTACTGTCTGATAAAGAAAGTACCCTGCCAAACCTGAAATAATGATAATGAGCAGTGTTGAAATATACGATTTGGAGAAAAAAGTGATCACTCCGGAAAGCACCACAATGACTATCTGTTTCCAGTCTTTAACATTCTTTTTGATCATTCCTGCCGCAACACTGACAATGATGGCTGCCACTGCCGGCAGAACTCCTGCGAAGAATGATCCGAATTCGGGCACATTGCCAAACTTCTGATAAAGAGCCGAGAGCAGCAGCATCAGCATGAACGAGGGGATGAGAATGCCGCTGAAACACGCGATGGCCCCTTTAATCCCCCGGAGGCGATACCCGATAAAGGCAACCACATTCACGGCAGTCGGGCCGGGAAGAAGGGAAGCCAGTGATATTCCGTCGAGCACCTCCTCATTGCTGATCAGCTTATCCCTCACCACCACCTGTTTCTGCACCGCCGAAATCAGCGACATGAATCCGCCAAACGAAACCGATCCTATCTTAAGAAAAGTGAAAAACAAATAATGCAGACTGTCCTTGCGGTACTTCTTCATTTTTCAAAATTAGAAATTAAACGAACTTCACGATAACCGAAAAAATAATAACCTGGGGCATTCAATCAGGCGCCATTTTATTACAATTACCGTTATTCTATATAGAAGCGAATATCGAAGGTCCAAGACCAATGCAGAGATTCGAGGACCAGTTTTGAATGCTGAAATCACAAAGTAGAGACGGATAATTATCCGTCTCTACCTCGGTGCATACTTGAATCTCCACCCTCGGAACTCGGAATTCTTCATTGGAATCTCATCATTCTTACTTTGTGAATTACTATTAGGGGCGCTCTGAGGTCAACTTAGTACTTAATACCCGATACCCGATACCCGAAACCCGACCCCCGACACGCCTGTCAGTGAATGTGCCGTTAATTTCGATATCCTGCAGATGACTGGAGATAAAGGCGGGGAATCCTGTTTTTCTTGAATCAAAATATATGTGATATTTGCCTGACTTAATTATAATCAATGCCTGATTTCAAATATAAGTATGGGCCCTGGGCATGAATTGAAGGGAAAGGGTCCAACGACCATTCCCGGTTTTACGAATAAGATGGCTCATTTTTTCATGGGAAGATTATTTCCGAGGAAATTGGCAATTTCGATTATGGACAAAAACACCAAAGATTTATCATGATAACTCAACTGGCTGGTTTCTTCACACCCTGGATAATCTATGCAGTGATTACCTTTCTGCATTACTTCCTGCCCGGAAAATGGATGACCGGGTATGTGCGGGATTCCCAATCCGGGGAATTATTAAAATACCGGCTCAACGGACGACTAGTTCTGATTACATCAATCGTCCTTTGGTTTTTACTTGGTTATCTCGGTTGGGTATCCTATGATTGGCTTTATACCATCAGGTGGTACAGTTTGGCTGGTGCATGCGTTTTTGGATCGATTTTCTCAATCGTGATCGTTGTGTCCTCGCCTTCAACTGGCAGCTCGTGGCTGGCCGATTACTTTTTTGGCAGGCTGGAGAATCCGCAGTTCCGGAATGGCCGGATTGACGCCAAAGTTTGGTTATACCTGATTGGTGCCGTCATGCTTCAATTAAACGTACTGAGTTTTGCAGCACACCAATACCTGGCACTGGGCCACATGAGTGCAAATATATGGTTATGCGCGGCCATGCTCACCTATTTTGTTTTCGACTATTTGACTTTCGAAAGGGTACACCTCTATACCTACGATTTCTTTGCGGAACGGGTTGGTGTAAAATTAGGCTGGGGCTGCCTTACATTCTATCCTTATTTCTATCTCGTTGCCCTGTGGTCTGCCATTGACCTGGATCCGGCAAATACACCGACCTGGCTGTTGTTTTGTTATGCCCTTATTTTCCTGAGCGGCTGGATATTGTCACGGGGAGCCAACATGCAGAAATACTTTTTTAAAACCCAGCCGGAGAAAGTTTTTCTCGGAATTAAACCCAAAACCATTACTGATGGCAATAGGACATTGCTTATCAACGGCTTTTGGGGCTTGAGCCGGCACATCAACTATCTGGGCGAAATTTTAATGGGCGTGGCCATTGCCCTGAGTGTCGGTTATCCGGGAATTTTCTGGGTATGGCTTTATCCCTTGTATTACGTTGCTCTTTTGCTGACGCGCCAGATGGATGATAACAATCGCTGCGCTGCCAAATATGGCGAATTATGGAAGGAATATAAAAGAAAAGTCAAATACCGGATCATTCCCTATTTGTACTGATTGAGCGACAGTATGGGGGTTTTGTCGCACCTTTTAATGGTTTTCCATTCGCTTTCTTAACTCTCGAAGCATATTGACCGGCGTATCCACAATTGCCAGGTTGATAATCCAATCCGGGATGTTTCCTGACGGATCCGCGTAACCTTCGAGAATGACTTGGGACGCTCCCTGAGCTGATGGTGTTACGGTCCAGGATTGGTGGTAATTCGGGATTCGCACTTTGTCAGGGTATAAAGGCACAACAGACTGAAGTTGATTGGCCTGAGTCCTGTAAACCTGATTTAACGAATCGGCATTTACGGTTACGTCAACCACAAGGTCGCGGTTGGAAAGTGGCCAGGGCAACCGGTATTCCACATAATATCTCGATCGCTTATTCTTTTCATAAATCATCACCTTAACCTCACTGAGGTTGGCCCCCCACCAGGCGTGATCATTAACATTTTCGATCACGGCGAAAACCTTTTGGGCCGGTGCGGGAATATCGATAATCCCCTTGAACGATTTCAGCGACTTCCCAGCCTCTTTTAATGTATATATTTTGATTCCGTCCTGGTCCCTGACCAGATTCCACGATTGAGCGTACAGGTGACAGACAGGAACCTGGATGATAAAAAACAGGCAGGCAAAGAGAAACCGGTTAAAATGCAACTTGGGCATATTCCAAAGTTAAAACGGTGTCCATACTTCTGTAGGATGTTTCGGAACACCATCATAAAGATAGCTGAAAAGCTTAAACGCCTTGGCATCTTGCCCGCTCCCTGAACAGAATTCTCTCAGAAACGAAAAACCACCTGCCATATTGAAATGCGACCCGGTTTCAGAACAGGCAGTCGATTGTCAATGAATTAGATATCACCTCATTGGAATGAGAATTATTCACTATCCCATAAGTTGTGACCATACTAATCCCAAGTGCAATTTTGATTTGCTGTACCTGTTTGATGCAGATTCCTTCAAATGCATACCCTGCCCATGCCCTTTTTCTGGGATCAGTTTGCCTGGCACTCCGCCCATGGCCATGTAAAGCGAAATAATCTGGAACCTCGTTAAGTTTATCCTCCGCGATATTAAAAAGCTTTCTGTTTCCCTGAGTGTAAACGGCAATAGCCTGATCTGTCTGGCAATCCGGTTGTGAAGACCCCCTTTGGAATTAACAATTTTCTGAATCATCCAGGATGCTGCCGATCCGCAAACAACCAGAATCAGGTTACTTTGTTTCGATCCATAGCTATTCCAGAAATGTTCCAGTGCCGGTAAAAAGTTCGATTTCGGAGTATTCAGCCACGGTAGCTCATCAAAAAAAAACGACCCTTTTGCCAGCCTTTTGTTTTTTCTTTCATAAGATCGATTTTGGCTGGTTACAAACTTCTATAATCAGCCAAAACAGGGTTGGTGGCCAATAGATTTCGCAGGCCTTTGATAAATCGGGTTGGTATAGGGGATTAAGAAAGGTCCGCCGGAGATTGGATTTTTGAACGTTTTTCCCATGGTAAAGAATAGCTAACATACTAAAATTCAGTCCAAATTTATTATTTTCCAAACAGCTCTGTGTATTCTTTCATAGCCCGCAAAGAAGCTATCTGCCAAACGAGCGGCTTATCAATTGATCAACGGCCGTTTTCAAAAATTGACATAAAACGACGAAAGGCAC
Organism: uncultured Bacteroidota bacterium; assembly: GCA_903832165.1. Classification (GTDB taxonomy): domain Bacteria; phylum Bacteroidota; class Bacteroidia; order Bacteroidales; family UBA12481; genus UBA12481. The sequence continues at coordinate 6,460 of CAILAQ010000906.1, forward strand.
TGCGATGTACCGCTGTGCCTTCCTGTTCCGCGGAGCTGGCGGACCTGGAACTGATCAAAACGATGGGGCTGGCAAATAGAACCAATGCGGTAGCGACTGTGAGAGAGACCGGACTCTTGAGAATTCAGGATTGGGTTAGTTTCTTTAACCTGGTTTGATAGGCCTGCCAATAGTTCCGCTGGATTTTTTCACTCAGAAATGACGCCTTCACCAGGGAAGAGACTCCGGCTGTTTCCGAGGTTAGCGTCATAAAAATATCATTCACCTGCTTTTCGCTTATCCCGGCGTAATGTGCCAGCGTTTGGAATTGCTTCATGACGTTACCCCCTGCCAGATTTCCAGGCAACAACCCCTCCTCCAAAGCAAAATCTTTATCCTCTATATGGATCCGGCTATTCAGCAAATCATAGGCGGGACTTAACCGAAAATCACCCATGGGTGTTTCCAGCAGGGAAAAGTTTTTAAAATGGGCATCTCCATTGGAAAACAGGTAATTGAAAACCAATACTGTGAATAGTTTGGGGGCTTCCAGTCTGTAGGCAGGCAGGTTGGCATTCATCAATTCAAACAACTCCAGATAATTACCCTGATATTTATAGTGCTCGCCATGGGTTTGCGGTGTCCTGCCCGCTAAGGAAGCAAAGTCCTCCTGGGCCCACTTGCTTCCATCTTCTTTTACATCAAAACGTTTTGTGATGTAGGCTGGCGATCCGTTTTTAAAAAAGATCATCGCATTCTCAGCAGTCTCCATCTTGAACAATTGACGGGCAATCTGCATCGTCAGATGCTCATTCGCCGGCATTTCTGTGGTATTCTTTCCGTTACCGGGAATGGGTTTCAAGATGTAGGTTCCCCGTTCGCCCTCCCTGATCAGCCGGAGTTTATTCTTTTCCAACAGCACGGAAAATTTTTCCTGCACGCCGGAGATTGATATGTTTTTTCGGTTTTCGTTAAACTGGTCATCCGTCTCCTCATTGGTTGCGGGAGAATCGTAAGGTAAAATATGGTGTACCCGGCGTCCATTGAAAACCCTGTTTAAGCAGGTTCTGCTGTAGGTGCTGTAACCTTCTTTCAGCGTACCCGGGCACTGTTTTATTTCCGGTAAGCTCATGATGCGTGTTCTAAATTAATTACCCTTACCGCTCCTATCGTATCGTTTTTGGCGGTTGTCATAAGCAAGCCGAAATAGTCATCCGGATCAATCCTCATCATTTTGCAAACGGTCATCTTATTGGATCCTTCAGGCAGCATGTGGAAGAAAAATGGGAATAGGCTGGGGGAGTGGTATTCCTGTTTCGATTTGGGCAAGCTCAGACTGATACCGGGCTTGCTGCTATCCGTCATCCAGGCATTGTAATACCGGAAAGTAAACGATCCATCATCCTGTTGAGTCAACAGTCCCGCTTCCTGGTCCTTGTATAAAATTCCTGCGATTCTCATTCATTCTCCTTAGTCTTTCTGATTTGCAGACTGATTTCCATTCCCAGCACATCGGCCAGCTTTTGAAGGGTTTCCAGGGTGGGATTACCTTTTCCGCTTTCCAGCTGTTTCAAAGTTCTTAATCCTACTCCCGCAAGCTCAGCAAGGGTCTCTTGCGTAACACGCATCATCTCCCTGCGTTCCTTTATGGTCTGTATTAACTTCTCAGAGTGCATTATACTGCTCTTATTTGTGCAAATATACGCCTATTTTGTAAAATACAATCAAAAAGAGCATTAAAGTGCACAAATGGAGCGCTGAATATGAAAAAGAACCGCGAATAGCATAATCTTGTGAAAAAAGAACGGGATTATGAAACAATTTACCCTGTATGGAGTACAAAAATGTTGTTAAATAACCCCGTATATGATACAAGAATGATGTATATTTACCCCTGATTTAAAACAAATCAAATGATTTTTAAAAGAAAAATTTATCAGCAACTGTTAGACTGGAAAAACTCAGGCAGGCGCAAACCGCTGGTATTAAGGGGTGCACGGCAAGTGGGAAAGTCAACGGTTGTCAGGGAATTTGCCAGGGAATATAATGCTTTCATTGAATTGAACCTTGAACGGAAGCAAGACTTAAGTCTGTTTGAGTTAGACGATGTCAAGACAATCCTTGAAGCCATTCTGGTAAGGGAAAACATTTCCATCAACGAAGAATCATTGTTACTCTTCATCGATGAGATTCAGGAATCTCCAAAAGCCATTCAGCTCCTGAGGTTTTTCTATGAAGATTTCCCCAGTCTGCACGTTATCTGTGCCGGGTCATTATTGGAACATGTGGTGAAAGATATTTCCTCTTTTCCGGTTGGCAGGATACAGCAATTGGTTCTTCACCCTTTTGATTTTGAGGAGTTTTTATGGGCAAGAGGGAAAGAGAATATTGTCGGGCTTCTTGAGGAGATTCCTATCAAGGAGCATTACCATGAAATTATCCAAAGCCTCTTTCATGAATATGTGGTGATCGGAGGCATGCCTGAAGTGATTAAAACATTTGTAGAGACTAACACCTATACGGAACTCGGGGCCGTATATCAGGAAATCTGGCAGACTTACAAGGATGATGTTGAAAAATATGGGCGAAACAATACTGAGAAGAAAGTTCTCCGGCATATAATGGAAACTGCGGCACATGAAAAGGACAGGATAACGATGGCCGGATTTGGCAATTCAAGCTATAAAAGCCGCGAAGTTGGGGAAGCCCTGCTTTCCCTGGACAAGTCGGGACTGATTCAACTGGTCTATCCAACGATAAGTACTCAGCCTCCTCAGGATATCGATTTTACGAGAAAGCCACGGTTGCAGTTTCTGGATACCGGCTTGCTGAATAATGTTCTGGGAATCCAGGCACAAATGATCGGACTCAATGATTTAAGCGATTTTTACAGAGGCAGAATCATGCAACATGTTGTTTTTCAGCAATTGCAATCACAATTCACTTCTATCGGGAGTAATTTGCATTTTTGGGTACGGGAAAAAGTTAATACCAGTTCAGAAGTTGACCTCATATACCCGCATGAGCAATATCTTATTCCTGTTGAAGTTAAATCCGGAGCTCAGGGCAGACTTAGGTCGCTTCACCAATTCATGGACAGGACCAATCATTCATACGCTGTCCGCTTACTTTCTAACAAACTATCAGTCGAAAAAGTCACAACCCCGGAAGGCAAGCCTTATACCCTTCTTAATATGCCTTATTATCTGGCAACACGAATCCCTCAATATGTCAAATGGTTGGTCAAGTGAAGTGTAAGCGTCTCTGCGATACCCATACAAGAGATTTCTCGTCTGACCGGGTTGCCGATTTATTTTCTAGACCAAAGATGGGGTAGTAACTCCAGATACACTTCATCCGGTGCATTGGGGCTGATATAGGCCAGCTTGTTTAATATATCCGCAAAGTATTCGAAGGTGTTTATTCCGTTGAGCCTGCAGGAGCAGGCCAGTGAATAAATCAGGGCCGTTCTTTCAGCTCCGGCATGGCTTCCGCAAAACAGGGAGTTCCTCCGGCTCAGGGAGATATAGCGCATCAGTCGTTCGAGCTTGTTATTATCCAGTGCATAGTCGTGCCGGAGGATGTAATTGCACAGGGCATCATATTCCCCCAATGTATAGTTGACGGCCTTTGAGAGCGGACTCTGGGGCAGCGTTTGCGGATCGGCTTTAATTTGTAGAAGCTTTATTTTGAGGCTTGCCAATATTGGGGGAGCATATTCTTGCCGGTGCTGTAGGATTTTATCGGGCTTCCAGCCTTCTTCTATCTCATGTTCTTTCCGGTAGAGACTATTGATGATATCCACAATTTCCTTTGCATCTTTATCTCCTTCGATATCCAGGAACCCGCGCTTGCAGTGTTGAAAGCAGGCTAACCGTATCGCATGGGGGTAAGTACCGGTTTCTAAAATCTTATAGTTGGCAAGCCCGTCGGATTGAATGGCCCCTACGTAGTGTTCCCCGATATAATTGGTCAATACTTCGCGTGAACGGGAACCGTTTTCATAAAAGAACTGGACCAGTTTCGTGCTATTGGCCAGGGCAGCCCAGATATACCCTTTGCGAACACCTTTACCCTTAAGGTTTTTCTCTTTGGTCAGGATGGTATAATAACTCTCATCCATGGAAAGGTAGTCATCCTCCAGGATCGTCTTTTTTAAGACCTGATCCAGACGCTCCATCATCCAGGCCGATTTCTTGATCAGTCCGTGTGCCGTTGACTTGCTTATTTCAAACCCATGCTCAGCAAAGTATTTAACGATTCGCTCAATGGGCATGGAGTAAATGTACCGCAGTTGTAACATGCCGGCAATAAAGGAACCGTCATAGTTGGAATTGAGCAGTGGTGTCCTGGGAGATCTGGCGGAGTATATTTTTCCATCCAACAGGCAGTTATACTGCCGAAAGATCCGTTTGATAAACTTGGCTGGTATGCACTCGTAGAGGATAGAATCCACGTAACCGATCACCCGGGATTTTTGCAAGTCAAAACCCGGATCATTGGGATAAATCTCTTCTATGATAGTCTCGATGTCGAAAAACTCCTTGCGTTTGGCATTGTTGTTGTCTCTCTCTTTGAGATTGACCACCGCAGCTTCCTTCAGTACCGTGACTTCCCCGCCAGGGCTTATAACAGTAATTTTTTCGGATTTATTTGATAGCAGTTTGCCAAGTCCGCGGTTCTTGCCTGCAAGAGCCTGGATACTGCCATTCTTTAGCAAAAGGGCTTCTTCCAGGGAACGGATGGAGGCGGTAAGCTCTTCAATCAGGATCGATTGCTGATGGAGTTGCTCCGATAAAGACTTTTCTCTTTCGGCAGAAAGCCTTAACTGATCTTCTAATAATGCAATAATCCGTTTGTTACTCACGGTATGAAGATACTCCTAACAATCGGGATGACCAAGAAAAATCAAATAAATATTATGTATATAATATTATGAATCAGACTGTTAACTGCATTGCGAACCGTTGGCGATACTGCACGGACCGAAGCCGGACGCCCTCCATGATCAAAACGAAAGTCGCCCATTTCATCTCGTATTGACCGCTACTTGGCTTATAATGTGGTACTTCAAAAGTACCTCGCTCAAGTTTCTTGGTGTAAAGAATAAATCCATCTTTTTGCCAGTGCAGTATTTTAATCATGCCCCGGTTCTTGCCTAAAAACAGGAAAACTTCTCCGGACAAGGGGTTTCGCCCCATATCGGACTTGACTAACTGGTATAAGGAATAAATCCCCTTGCGCATGTCCACATCGTGCGGACAGAGGTAATAAATCATGGATGAGGTCAGTGCAAACATGGTATTACCGGGTATTACAGGACAGGATTAATTCGGCTAAATCAACACAGCTGATTTCGTTTATGCAAACCACCAGGCCATTTTGGGTCGTAATGTTAACTCCCTGCAACGACGATTTTCCTGGTCTTGAGGTTTTCTCCCGGAGGGGTGACTGGATCAGTAATGGGACCATATGGAAAGGACCGGTTACCGGTTGATCGGTATTATTTGTGATTGAATGCGTAGCTACCTTCCCTAATCTACTTTTTGGGGTATTGATGGACTCCTTTTTCATCCAATACCCCAGTCCCCGGTAATTGACATGATGAATTTTGCAATACCTGCTTAGGGTGACTGAATCCCCTTTACTCAATGAAGCTTCATAGCCGGCCAAGGTCTTTTTATATAATTCGGTTGCCATCATAACATCTGTCGTTTTATTCAGATGGCTAATATAAAGCCGGATCAGAAATCTGGAAAGATGATATCGCGGAGAAGCTTACCTTTCTTTGCTTTTTCCGAAAACGAAAAAAGCCTGAAAGTGTGGAACTTACAGGCTTTTGCTTTCTTTTACTTTGTCCTTTTGTGGAGCTGGCGGGAATCGAACCCGCGTCCAGACAAGGA
>CAILAQ010000907.1 GCA_903832165.1 uncultured Bacteroidota bacterium
GGCAAGGAGTGTATAAAACGTCAATAGGGAACTTTTTAACAGGCAGGTCGATAAGCTCCAGAATCAGTTTTTTTGATTCCTGAGAAACAGTAATAAATGAGAATCCTCTTTTGGCCATTTGAGAAAACCAGGCCGACCGGATTCCTGAAATTAATTTTGTAAACTTATTCGGACTTCCCTGCGGATAGGTGTGTTGGATGTATACGAACTTTTTGCCCCAGAGCCAGGCACCGCTCAGAAAGGAGAATGGGTGGCCTGTTGAGACGACAAGACGGAAGACAGAAGACGGAAGACGGGAGACAAAAAGACGGGAGACAAATAGAAAGAGAAACTGTAGTAATTTATCTATCCTTAGGCGTTTTAGTAAAGAATTGTCGGTTAAAAGGATTTTGGGGAGGTGGTGAAAAGTAATGGGCTTGGTTTTGAAATCAATATATTCCTGGTTGGACAATGAGTCCTGCGAAGCCAGGTAAACTTCCAGATAATATCCTTTGCGGAGCAGGTAATCGGCTAGGAGTAAAAAATAGGTTTTCGTACCGCTATAGCCGGTAAAATCGGTTATCAGTACAATTCGATTTCCTTGCATTTATTTTGGACTAAAGTCCCTGGATATTTTTTGGTTGCAACTTTATCCACGGCTTAAAAGCCATGGCAACTGAAACTCTGAAACCTGAAACTCTGAAACCTTCTGCTAATGCCTGAAAACAATCCGATATAGGAACTTCGATAAAAGCTTAACTCTTAGTCCTGTCCTTAGCCCGCGTTGCAACATCAAAAGAGCGCTTAGGTGTTTGTGCTTCAGAAGGAATTTGCCACAGTCCATCAACCCATTCTGACTGATCCCTTTATGATCCGGGTCCTGGACAATATACCTGGCTATCCGGCTATACAATTCGTCACATTCGTACTGCCGCAAAGGCTTTTTATTGGTATCCTGATCTGCGTGAATCCTTGATTTGATCAGGATTTCAGGCATCAGATGAAAATCAATTTCTTTGGCGCAACGAAACCAAAAATCATAATCCTGGGTAGTCGGCAGGTCTTCATTGAAAAACCCGATCCGCTCAAAAACCTTTCTATGGATCAGTGTGGTACAGCCATTAACCGGGAATCCGCTCAGGAGTTGGTGAAACATGTTTCGCTTTGCAGCCAAAGGAACAACTCCGGTTTCGCCCGCGATGGCTCTTCCTTTTTCATCGATCAGCGAATAATCACCATAAACTATCTCTGCTTGTGATGTACTCAAAAAATCAACCAGCCTCTGAGTTTTATCAGGCAAAAACAAATCATCGTGACTTAACCAGGAAAACCAATCGCCTTTCATTTCCCGAATCGCCACGTTCAATGCCGATGCCACTCCCCCATTCTTTTTCTCAAAATAACGGATCCGGTCGCCATAGGCAAGAGCGACTTTGCGAGTAGCTTCCTGATCGGTCGACCCGTCATTGATTACCAGAATTTCGATTGGACGATAAGTCTGGGCCAAAGCGGAATCAATTGCCTCAGCCAGGTAATTAGCCCCGTTGTAAACCGGGATCGCTATCGATATCAGGGGATTAAAGCTCATTCTGATACCAAACGCGCCTTTTGATAAAATCGGTATAACTCAAAATAATCTTGACCACCTTATCCGATACTCCCGGAGCAAAATAGTCTTCCACAATTTGTATTGACCTTTCAGCTCCCCTTTTCATCGATATTGCCACCGGAATGGATTCCATTACCCGCTTCTCACTCAGACCGGTCATGATAACCGCTCCCTCTTCCATGCCTTCCGGCCGCTCATGTGCTTCACGCATATTCAGGGCGGGGAAATTCAGAACCGACGACTCTTCGGTAATCGTTCCACTATCGGATATCACACAAAACGCATTCTCCTGCAGCTTAACGTAATCGATGAATCCAAGAGGCTTTAGAGCCCTCACCAGTGGATGGAGTTTGATACCGTAAGCATCCAGCCGTTTTTGTGTGCGCGGATGGGTGGATAGAATCACTGGATATTGATATTTTTCGGCTATAGCGGAAAGAATTGAGGCAATCTTTCGCAACCTCGATTCCGCATCTACATTTTCTTCCCGATGCGTACTAACTACAAAATATTGATTTTCTTTTAA
>CAILAQ010000908.1 GCA_903832165.1 uncultured Bacteroidota bacterium
GGGGAAGGGGGTGAGGTGGATAAGTTGCCAACTTTAATCTTTGGTCAAATAGTCAGGCATTAGTCAGTAGTTTAAGCATCTATCATTTAGCTTTGCATTCTTATTACGCACACTGACATCAAGGATGCTTCTATTTTTATCACTTCTGGGAATTTTCTCCGCAGCTCTGCTGTTGATTTTCAATGCCCGGAAGTTTGCCTCGAGCATATATCTGGGCCTTTTCTTTTTGTTCGTAAGCCTCTACGGGGTGAATCAACATGTTTTATTATACTCGCAATCAGCGTTCTGGATCAGTATAATTTACACAAACATCACTTTCCTTCACTATTTGATCGGGCCAATGCTCTTTTGGTATATCCGCAGCCTGACCACCGATGATTCCCGCCTGAAAAAGAAGGACTTGTGGCATTTGTTACCCATGCTGATTTATCTGTCGGCTGCCCTGCCATATATAGTTACTCCTTATGCGTACAAGCTCGATCTGGCCCATCTGATCGCCGGCAATCCGGATTTCATCGGTTCTTATAAAGTCACCGTTTTATCCGAATGGCTGGGCAACGGGATTGTATACCTGAGCCGGCCGGTACTGGTATTGATTTACACGGTTTGGTCAGTGGTGATTTTTATTCAACATGTGGCTCATGGCAGGAATTCTTCCGCCTTTTCGAATCAAAGGTTCATGACCCAATGGGTATTCGTATTACTGGGGTTTCTGTTTCTATTGATTACAAGCGTTATCGCTTTAATTTTCGGCACCTTTTTTCTGGACCGCCCGCAGCTGCTTTTTACCGTGAATGCCTTTCAGGTATTCTCTTCGGTGGGATTGGCCGGTCTGCTGGTTTCCCCATTCCTTTTCCCGGCCATTTTATACGGGCTGCCAAAAGTTCCTGAATCCCTTCCTGTGCCGGAGCCCGGAGAGATGACCGGTGAGGATTTGACCGAAGATAAGGAAAACGCTGTACTACTCAACCTTGAATCAGAGTATCTGTTGATGATCGGGCAAAAAACCGAAGCCTACATGAATGATCACCGGTCCTTTCTGGTGGCTGATGATAACCTGAATAAGTTATCCTATCTGGTTAACATTCCGGCTCACCACCTTGCTTATTTTTTCAGGGAAGTTAAAAAACAATCGTTCAATGACTACCGAAATGAGTGCCGGGTAAACTTCTCCATAGAACTGATGCAGGAAGGTAAAGCTTCCGAACTGACACTGGAAGCCATCGCCATTCTATCGGGGTTTGGCAACCGGAGCACCTTTTCCCGCGCTTTCAAAAAGACAGAGGGAGTGACACCGGGTGAATACATTAAAGTTGCCAACTTTAAACAGGATTTTGTACCAAGCTGAACCTTCTGTTTAAAGTTGCCAACTTTAAACAGGATTTTGTACCAAGCTGAACCTTCTGCTTAAAGTTGGCAACTTTGTTGCAAATTTCAAATTTGCTACAAAGTTGTCAGCTTTTTTGGCCCAGCCAACTTGTTCAACACCCATCTTTGTCTTATTGAACAAGGGTTCCATCCTGAATATTATGCTATTACTATTATCCTTAGCGGGTGTTCTGTTTTCAGCTATTTTGTTGTTCTTCTATGCCAGAAGATATCATTCCGCCATTTACCTGGGTCTGTTTTTTCTCACCATAAGCCTCTATGGCATAAATCAATACGTCGTATTATTTTCAAAGTCTCCTTTCCTGGTTGCGCTGATTGTTACCAATATCTCTTTTACCGCCTATCTCATCGGACCGATGTTGTACTGGCACATAAGAAGCACCCTGTCAGACAGTTCCCGCCTGAAATGGATTGATTTGATGCATCTTCTGCCCATGCTGATTTATCTGGCAGCTGCTCTTCCCTATATGCTTACGCCTTTTTCCTATAAAGTTGAAATTGCCAGAGAAATAATCAAAGATGTTGGATTTTTGGGAACTTTCAAATTCACGGTATTGTCCGATATCTTTTCAAATATGGCCGTTTATCTCAGCCGGCCAATCCTGGCTCTGGGCTATACACTTTGGTCGGTCGCCATGTTAATCCGGTATTGGTTACAGGGAAAGGAGTCCCGTGTGCTTTCAGGGCAGTTCTTTATGATCAGATGGTTGTCAGTTTTCCTCGGATTTCAATTACTCCTGACCATCTGCCATATGACCTCAATGTTCAGGACTTTCGCCGTAGGTTCCGATGTTTTTTATACGCTGAATGCGTTGCAAATTATGTCGGGTTTTGGGATGGTTGGCCTATTGTGTTCTCCTCTCTTCTTTTCCAGAATTCTGTTTGGATTGCCCCGCATTCCTGATTCATACTTCAGAAAGGAGAATTAGCAGATATGTCCTGGATAAAGACCATACAATCATCCGGCGTTGAAGAAGGAATTTCCGCACAGATGTGCGATAATGCTTCCTTTTATTCAGCATTGATATTATTGCCATTAGCAGAAACAGGGCATTTTAGTGAGAAAATCCGCCAATCCATTAAATCCGGGTATTTTCTGGCACGCCGTGTGTAACGTACAGAAAAACCTTGAAAATAATTTCTGAAACCTGGTCTGAGATAAATCTATAACTTTTGAAAAACGGGAAGCTTGCCTCAATTTTTATAATCGGCTGGATGGTTTTGTTCCCTTTCCTGGCTCAGGCACAGGAATCCAGAATACTGATCGTTCACCTCCGTGGTGTGCCTGAAAGCAAGATCAGCGTGATGCCTCTTACAGGCGCAAGAGCGTTTAAACCGATTACAGATGCCTCGGCAGTGAAAAACGGCTCCACCGCTTATCTGGTGGTCCCAAAGGAATTCCTGCCCGGTGAATTTATGCTGCAGTTCGATTCCCGAAAGGACCCCTCAGACAATACTGCCCCTTTACAGAAGAATATTTTTATCAACAACCAGGATCTTGACATCCGGATCAATCCTCTTTATGCCGGTAATGCTGACAGCGTCAGTTTTCAACCGGGTGAACTGGAGAATAATGCCTTTGCACAATTTTCAAAACAGCATGAAAAAATGAAATTGCAGCTGGCCGTGTTGCACGATTTTCTGGTGAATTACGAGGCAAAACAATCCGGCTTCTACCTGCAGGGGCTTAAAGAGTTCGAACAGCAAAGGATTGCATTTAACCAATCCATTGACACAGCAAGAAAAAAGGATAAAAACCTGTTTGTAAGCAGCTTATATCAATTAAACTATGTGCCCCAGACACCCTTCACGGGCACTGAACCTGAAATAATCAGGGACATCATCCGGCATTATTTCGATGGGATGGATTTCCGTGATACACTGATGATCAAAGCAACGCAAATCATTAAATGGATGGACGCCTATATGAACCTGCATGGGCGGCTGAGTACCACCGTGGCATTGCGCGATTCAATCTTCCCGGCAGCGGCTGTATCGGCCATAGAAAAAGCAAAGAAGGGTCATCCGCTCGTATATGGCTGGATGGTGGATTATTTCTACAGGGGGTTTGAAAGCAACAATTATTTGGCTGGAATAAAGGTATTGGAGCCATACACTAACGACCCGAACTGTTTGACAACCAAAAGACTTCAGATCGACAAGCGGTTGAAGGGAATGGAGTCGCTGTCCGTAGGGACCAAAGCACCAAACATTGTGCTGAAAGACGCTGCAGGCAATCTTTTTGATTTGAGTAAAGCTCAGATGGGTGCAGCGCAAACCCTGCTGCTTTTCTACAGTGCAGGATGCAGCCATTGTACCGACCTCATCAAGGAGTTAAAACCATGGTTTGATGGACTCCCTGCTTCCACCAGACCTTTAGTTATTGCCATCAGCCTGGATGATAATGAAACCTATATAAAAA
>CAILAQ010000909.1 GCA_903832165.1 uncultured Bacteroidota bacterium
ACCCACGGCCTGCCCTTCTCGCTCATCTCGGACGCCGAGAAGGCGATCTCCAAGGACTACGACGTCGAGCGTCTCTTCGGGCTGATGCTCAAGCGCGCAATTTACCGGATTCCAATTAACGAGAATGGTTGCTCAGGAAAATTTCATTCAGGATGATTGATTGGCAGTCTAGCAGATTCATGACACAAAAAAACATTAATCATATAAATAAATGATTTTACTGGAGATTCCTCAAAAACAACCATAAGATTTAGCCAATGCCTTGATATATAAGGATCATAGGATATTATAAAGTGAAAGGTGATATTTTTTTGAATTTTTATGAGATTCCTCAAAAAAGTTGCGTCCAAATTGCGAACTTGGCAGTTGACCAAAACTTCCAATCACATATGGACGCAAACTCAACGACGATTCATCGTTTCAAGATGCAAAGTAATAAATTTTCAGGAACCATCTCCAAAAAATTTTGCAAAACAAAAAAAAGGCTGGTAAAAGAGATGATTTACGGCATACAGGCCTCTAAGGATGTCAAACTTTCAAACATTAGCCGTGCGCTGAAAGAAGACATTCCCCTGATCAAAACAGAAGACCGGCTGAGTCGCAACCTGGCGGATGAAGACTTTACGGAAGAGATTAATAATCAATTGCTTCGGTTGGCAGACAACAAGGTGGATGACACAATGGTAATTGCACTTGATCCGGGGGATCTGATGAAGCCTTACGCAAAATCAATGGAGTTGTTGTGTAACATTTATGATGGGAGTGCACATCAACCGGCAAAAGGTTACCATATGTGCCAGGTAACGGCAGCAAACCTTAACCACGACAAAATTGTTCCTCTTTATTGTGAGGCGTATTCTTCTAAGGCGATAGATTATCCGGGCAGTACAGAAAAGCTTATGGAGGTCGTTCGGAAAGTAAAATCATTCACCGGAACACGCGGAACATGGGCTATAGACCGTCAGGGCGATGATATTGACCTGATAAATTTCTTCAGAACAGAAGACCTTAATTTTGTAACTCGGTTAAAAACAAATCGATACCTGCACTTTGGGAAGAACACAGCCAGACAAGTCCAGGCTGGACGCATTCACCATCATGTAAAACTTCCACACCAGGCACATATTTACATTGCACGTGATGGCAAGGAGGAGTTTCTTCATCTTAACTTTGGCGCTGTGACGGTGGCTTTGCCCGAAAACCCCGAACATTGGTACACAGTTGTGATTGTGGAGGGGTTCGGGAAGATTCCCATGCTATTGTTAACCAATAAGGAGGTTAACATCCACGATAATAAACAACTCTGGCGAATTGTCGAAACATATCTTACACGATGGAAGTGTGATGAATGTTATAGGTACATTAAGCAATCATACAATTTGGAAGACTTTAGGGTTCAAGGGTATAACTCAATCCGCAATATCACCGTACTGATTCATGCCATTGCCTACTTTACAAGCATTTACATGGGTATTTCCCTGAAATTGAATATAATGGTTCAAAAAATCTTCATCCTTTCAAAAAGATTCTTTGGAGTTCCAACATTCTTCAACTATGCAATGGCAGATGGAATTTTCGAACTGCTCTCCAAGGCAAAAACGGGTGTGCTTGATTTTAGAAGCAGAATTGGTCCGGACCATGATACTTTTCAACTATCTTTATTCCCGGATTAAATTTTGAGGAAACTCCAGTTTAAGGTATGAGGCTACGGATTCCATGAAAATATGTATAATTTTATAGAAAATATACGGACATGAAAACTGGCTTCATATTTTTGCTGCTAGTCTGTATTTCCGGGCTTGCAGCCATTCAGGCTCATTCGTTCGGCGGGGGCAACCCCTCGGCTATCTACTGTAATCAGATGGGATACAGGTATGAAATTGTAAAGGATAACCTGGGAAACGAGGGGGGCAGGTGTATCCTTTCAGATACTTTATCGGTAAATGGATGGGATTTCCTCTCTGTTTCGGGTGTCGTTTTGGACTCAGTGAGTGGCAACGGACTCCCTTTCGCTCAGATCTCCGTTCAAAACACCACGATCGGCACGGCTACCAACGAAGAAGGTCATTTCAAACTTGATATCCCCTCCATGTTTTCCGGCGACACACTTCTGGTGGCGTATCTGGGATTCGAAACGATGAAAATCCCGATCCCCGCGCTGATCGGAAACACAGCACGATTGCTGTTAAAACCCCGGACCCTTCAACTTGCCGAAGTGGAAATTATTGCCCTTTCACCCGAAGAGATCATCAGGCGGGTGGTGGCAAATATTCCGGAAAACTATGGGAAAGATTCGCTGATCCTCACAGCGTTTATCCGGTCGCAGAAATTTGCCCGCG
>CAILAQ010000910.1 GCA_903832165.1 uncultured Bacteroidota bacterium
AATTGCTGCAAACCGACCGGACCTATAACCCCTATACTTATAAAGATGAGGTAGATGATTATCTGCAAAATAATGCACAGATCCACTGGTCCGGACAAGTACGCAGGAACCTTGATTTTTCCGTGGCACTCCATTATACCGGAGGCTCCGGGTATTACGAGCAATACCGTGAAGGCGAAACACTTGCCGATTACCTGATCGATCCGGTTATAACAGGAACCGACACCATTACTCAAAGCAATCTGGTCCGCCGGAAATGGTTGAATAACAAATTTTATGGAGGCGTTTATTCGGTGAATTATCACAGTAAAGCCCTTTCCCTGACTGCCGGTGGCGGATTAAACCAATATACCGGAGATCACTATGGCCGTGTTATCTGGTCGGAATTTGCATCAAATGCAGGACCTGATTATGAATATTATCTTAATCGGGGTGTGAAAAATGATGCAAATCAATTTGTTAAGGTAAATTATCAGATCATACGCAAATTCGGACTGTATGCTGATATGCAGTACCGGTACGTGGATTACCGCATTTCAGGAGCAAATGATGACCTGACAAGCATCACACAAAAGCATCAGTATCATTTCCTGAATCCGAAGTTCGGTATGACTTATGATATTTCTGATATTCAGAAAACCTATGTCAGCTTCTCGGTTGCCCACCGTGAGCCAACCCGCAGCAATTTCACCGATGCCACTGCGATTCAGAATATCCGGCCGGAAATTCTTCGCGACCTGGAAGCAGGATATCAGATTGATCAGCGCCCGGTTTCTGCCAATGTTACGTTTTATTGGATGGATTATACGGACCAGCTGATTTTAACCGGTGAGATCAATGATGTTGGCGCGCCGATCATGGTAAATATTCCTTCAAGCTTTCGTGCAGGGCTGGAATCTGCCGTACGTATCAATCCGGTAAAATCGCTGCAATTTGAACTTAACCTGACCCTGAGTAAGAATAAAATCAGAAATTTTACGGAATATGTGGATGACTGGGATACCGGGAAACAAAAAGTTACTGACCTGGGTATGACGAATCTGGCATTTTCTCCGGAAATTGTTGCTGGTGGCCGGTTAACCTGGCTTCTGTTAAATGATTTACGTTTTACGCTCGACAGCCGGTATGTCGGACATCAGTTTATCGACAATACCTCAGATCTTAACCGTTCACTGAATCCCTACTGGATTAACAATCTTTCCTTTTCGTGGACCATCAAACCCCCGAAAATCAAGGAGCTTGTACTTTTTGTACAGGTGAACAACCTGCTGAATCATCAATATGAAACCAATGCATGGGTGTACAGCTATTATTATGAAGGCCAGCGCAACAAGATGGACGGATATTTTCCTCAGGCGGGCATCAATTTCATGGGTGGCCTCAAGGTGAGGTTATAACCAGCGGGCCAGCGTGATGACAGGGATGGAGTAGGGGATGTACCGGATAAAATTGTCATTCGCATATTTCTGCATCTGGAATCCGGCTTGTGCACTCAGGTTTATCGTCCATTTATTGCCGAAAAGAATGGCAAAACCTGCTTCGCCGCCAATACCAAGCATGTAGTATTTGTTCAGTGTGTTATAACCCGGTGAAAGAACAGGGGCCACGAAAAATCCACGATGTCCCTCCTCACTGTTCTTAAGGGATAAATGAAAAGGCACCGCAATTTCCATTCCGATGGTAGCAGAGACCGT
>CAILAQ010000911.1 GCA_903832165.1 uncultured Bacteroidota bacterium
CCAAAATTCTATCTTTTCGATGTTGGAGTGGCCAATTACCTTGTCAAAAGAGGTCGGATCGAAGTCGGAAGTGAATCATTCGGAAAGGCTTTTGAACATTTTATTTACCAGGAGATCATTGCTCACAGTCACTATTCCGACCTCAATTATCCGGTAAGTTATTGGAGAACCGCCTCGCAAATCGAAGTCGACTTTATTTTGGGCGACCATGAAGTTGCAGTGGAAGTCAAATCGACGGAATCAGCCAAACCCAGGCACCTGGCCGGTTTAAAAAGTTTCAGTGAGGAATACGCCATAAAAAAACAGATCCTGATCACAAACGATCCTGATCCCAGGCAGATAGGCGCTGTAACTATTCTTCCCTGGAGAATTTTTCTCGATAAATTATGGGGCGGCGAGTTATTACGCTAAGGACAGTCTTCAGTACCCATTACTCAGTCTTCAGTTCGCACCTGTCAACTTCTCTGCACCCTTTAATCTTCTCCTTCGGAATTCGGAATTCTCAATTGGAATCTCAACCCTCTTACTTCCTTCAATCCCCTCCTTCAAGTATCCTTTTCGTCTGATCTGCCAGAAAAAGCGGAATATTGAGCAGGCCATTATCCAGACGGAGATTTTGTAAAGAGGCGATTCCCTTCCTTTATGGCGATGGGGTCCAGAAATGACATTCTTCGCAGTAACCCTACATCATAGAGGTATAATTTAAATGAACTCAGGTCATCAAACCTGGATAAAGGAAGTCCTGGAGTGGTATTCCGATAAATCTTGTGTACCAAACCTGCGTGCTCAAGCCAACCCAATGCGTCCTCATATTCGCGGGCACGGGCTCCGGGCTTGGCTGCCTGATATAAGAATTTCTTGTTTTCCCTTGCCAGTTGTGCAGGGATCGAAGCCCATACATAGCCAATCTTTACAATGTCTTTATATTCTGTGTGTTTCGAAAAATCCAGTGTGTTTGCTCTTAAAATATTGCTCAGGACTGATTGGGTCAGTTCCAGATCCTGTTTTTCAAGAAGCGCTGTCACTGCCTCCGGCATGCCTCCTGAAATCAGGTACATTTTAAATTTATCGACCAGCCGGCTGAACAGAAGGTCAGGAATGGGTTCAATCGGAAAATTGCTGTTGCAAAATGCAGCCAACCCTTCATCAGATACTTTTAAAAACTCCATAAACGTAATAGGGTGCATATCTATGAAATCCACCTTACCCACCGGAAACGATTCCCCGCGCGATAGTGCCACACCCAGCAACGATCCTGCGCTTGCCACAGCATATTCCGGTGCGTTATCACACTTTAAGTGCCGATAACGTGAAAAATTTCACAGAAATGGCATTTATAAATGGAAAATATTTCACTTGGCACCTTTCGCGCCCGCAAAAGCGTTCTTCCAGAGTTAAGAAATTAGCACTAACCACGGAGTCACAGAGAACACAGAATAACACGGAGTTTGCTTAAAGATAGTGACTTGGTAATCAGGGTACTTTGGTTTTTCAGAGATCCACGGAACTCTGAAAAAGCCTTCTTGGAGAAAGCACCAGGTGTTAAGTGCACTTCTTACCCTCGTCAGAGTTGTCATCCCCGCGCAGGCGCAGCCGGAGGCGGGGACCCCGTCCCTTACCACGGCACTAAGCAGAAGTCACTTCTTAATAACCTTCCAAGCCCTGCCTCCAACCCCCACAAAATATATCCCCGCCGGCAGTCCCGCCATGGGCACCACCACCGTCTTTTCAGCTCCTAACCTACTAACCCTTCTAACCAATTTCCCCACCTGGTCGTACAGCGTTATATCGACCGGGTCAGCTGTTGGCAGCTCAATGCTGAGCGTCGCCGAAACTGGGTTCGGCCACATCCTTACCTGACTGTCCAGCGGAATATCTTCTACCTTCGTCACCACCGCATTTGCCGTACAAATCCAGCGATCCGGATCAAACTTCACCGAATCCACCGCAAACGGTGCCGCAACCGTAAATTTCTGTCCGCTGTAGGTGTGGTGAAGCACCACCGTGATGCTATCAACGCTGGTAAAAGCGTCACTGCCTTTCCGTCGAAGAGTTGTCATCCCCGCGAAGGCGAAGCCGGAGGCGGGGACCCCGTCCCTCACCACGGCATTCAGCACGGGGACCCCGTCCCTCACCACGGCATTCAGCACGGGTACGATTTGTAGGGGAGGAGCCATGTCTCCTCCCTTGTGACCATACAACCTCACCGGCACATCCATCTCAAAAAACTCCACCTTAGCGCTGCTCTGCACCTGCCCAAGCTCCAGCTCCACGGCATGATCCGCCCCCAGCCGGTAACCCAGACTATACGTCGGATACCCCTCGCCATAGATCCAGTCATTGAAAAACTCCCGGTAGCTGCTGCCCGTCACCGCCTCCGCGTGGGCA
Source organism: uncultured Bacteroidota bacterium (assembly GCA_903832165.1). GTDB lineage: Bacteria > Bacteroidota > Bacteroidia > Bacteroidales > UBA12481 > UBA12481. Next base: position 2,389 of record CAILAQ010000911.1, read on the forward strand.
ATCAGATCCTCTGTGGTGGCATACTTATTTGATAATTTCGGGTCATACAGATAATTGTTCAGCGCCTTAAAAAAGTTCTCATCACCCATCTCCCAGCGCAGCATATGCAGCACCATCGCGCCCTTGCTGTACGACAGGCGGTCATCGAAAATCCTGTCGATATTGGTGGTATCATAACAATACACCGATCCGTCAGGTTTGCTCAGCACACGTTTGATCGAGAGGCGCTTGAAAGGTTCCCAGTAGATGCCCCCCAGATCGCGTTCGTAACAAAGTCCCGTCAGGTACGTAGCAAAGCCCTCATTCAGCCAGATATCCTTCCACGATGCGCACGTCACGAAATCGCCGAACCACTGATGCGCCAGTTCATGCGCCATCAGGTCATACCCGAAGCTGCCCATAAAGCTCATCGTCTGATGCTCCATGCCGCCGCCCCACTGCCACTGTGCATGACCGTACCGCTCATCTGCAAATGGATACAATCCGAACAGCTCATTATAAAACTGGAAGGGTTTGATAATACTTTTCGTCTGCAGCTTCGTATTTTCCAGTGTCTCCGGATACACATAATTCAGTATCTCGATAGACTTGCCGTTCTCCAGCGGAACATAATCCGAATAAACCGCATAATTCGTCACCGATACGCCCACCAGGTAAGCGGCCATCGGGTGCTTATGCTTCCACCGGTAGATGCTCCGGTCGGTCCGGTGTTCCTCCGATATCAGCATCCCGTTAGCGGCAGCGCGGTTCCCCGGCGGCACCGATAGTACCAGCAGCACTGAGTCCACCTTATCATTCAGGTCCTGACTGCACGGCCACCAGTCTGCCGCCCCGTATGGCTGCGATAAGGTCGATACGATCGGTACCCCCGAATGCTGAGCATTTGTAAACGACCCCGACCCGTTCTCCGGCGGCACCCCTTCGTACGAAATTAAGATAGAGTCCAGTGGTAGAGAACTTTTTTCGATAGAGTTGTCATCCCCGCGCAGGCGCAGCCGGAAGCGGGGACCCCGTCCATCACCACGAAATTTCGCGGGGATGACAACGCTTTGAGGGTAGGTACTGTTGGCTCCCGGAAGCTGTACTGTTAATTTATTGCTCTGATGCTGATAACTTGTCAATGCTTGTCCATGGTACTTAACCTCCAAAACCTTCAAACTATCCGACAGATCAAAGCTGATCACATTTCGGTTGCCCGGGGTGGGAACAAACCAGGTGGATACCGATCCCGATACGTATCGTACGGCGGGGTCCAGCGCAATCTCCAGACGGTGATACTTGATATCCATGCCACTCTGCGCGTGCAGCGCTGGAGCAATCATCGAAAGCAATAGTAACAGTTTGCGGATCATTGGATAAAGATCAATATTATTTCAGATTTTTTTGCATTTACCTGCCGATGGTGCATCTATACTCCCATAACCTTTAGTAAAGGAATGACGAAATGCGAACTATATTCAGGTTTTCAAATCACGCTGAAGA
>CAILAQ010000912.1 GCA_903832165.1 uncultured Bacteroidota bacterium
CCGACAAGAAGATGATTAAGATCAGTTGTGATATACCCGGACATTTGGTTGTAACAGCCGATAAGCGAATGTTAAAAAGCATCTTGAATAATTTGATATTCAATGCAGTTAAATTCACACACAAAAATGGCAAAATTACCATATCAGCCATGGCAATACCAGGTAATTACGTCGGAATATCGATCGAAGACAACGGAATAGGAATGAACAAAGAGATGATTGACAGGCTGTTTCATCTCGATGCAGACATAGGCCAGAAGGGTACTGAGGGTGAATATAGTACAGGTTTGGGATTGTTCATCTGCAAAGATTTCATCGAAAAACATGGTGGCAGAATATGGGTCGAGAGCAAGGAAGGTAAAGGGAGTACTTTCCAGTTCGCCTTACCGGTAAATGCGAGTAATCTGAACGCTAATTAAGTTTAGACGCAACTTTTCTTATAGCTGACAGCTTTTAAAAAGCTGTCAGCTATAGCCTTATTCCTTCACCAGCCTTATCACTTGTGCGTCACCCTCCTCCGAAGTAGCAGTCAAAATATAAATACCTGCAGGCAGGCGGCCCATGCTTAATACTGCAGGGCTGCCGGTTTCAGTTGATTCCAGCACTGTTTCGCCCAGCATATTTTTAAGTGTAATGTTTACCCGGTAAGTCTCTCCGAATCTTAACCAGACTTTATCATTAGCGGGATTGGGGTAAGCCAGGATTTCAAATTTCTCAGCGGGATCTGTTATTACAGCTGCCGAGCAGTTGGAATTATAGTATCTGCCAGGCGAACCACCCGGGCATCCGGCAAACCAGTTATTCCCGTCGTTCATGATTCCCAGTGAATCCAGCAGTTCGAAAGTATATCCCCCGCTGGCTGCCATTACAGGCCATGGGTCGGTATCACGAAAACGGACTGACAAACGCAGCTTGCCGGTTGATCCGTAGGCACGTATCCATTCTCCGGTATCTTTCAACCCGAACACAAAGGGTCCGGCAAAATTTATTACTCCTGGGTTAACAGCCCGGAACTTGTTCACATCCTGAACCACTACAAAATTTTCATGGGGTCGCAATTGTGTACCGTCAGGTATCCTGAAAGAATGGCCGGTACTGTCAACTCCATCTTCAAATACCCAACCGGAAATATCCTGCGTAACTGCGGAAATATTGCGTAGTTCCACCCAGTCGCCATGGTCATAGGAAGGTACCGACTTACTGTTGATCTCCGAAAAGACAATCTGATCACCGCAAGGGGAATAAGCCTGACCGGGCGACCCGCCTATACACCCATCGAACCAGTTTGACGGATCATTTGTGGAATGGCTCACACTACGGAGCTCAAGAGTCCTGCCCTGCCCGTCGGCACCGGATGGCCAGGGGTTTGCATCTTCAAAAACCACCTCCGACACCAGGACCTTTCCGGCATTATACAATTTAACTGCGTCGCCAGAGCCGCTCAAACCGAAACTGAAGGAACCCAGATAGGCCACACCGGGATGGATGGATTTAAATTTACTCTGGTCATTCACGACAACAAGCCGTGAATTCGGCGCAATCTGCGTGTTGGCCGGAAAACGGAAAACATGAGTGGAATCTGAATCTGTAAAATACCAGCCGTTCAGACTCGCAGAGGCTGATTGATTATAATTCCATATTTCTATCCAATCCCCTGCATCCACCGTCGACTCTGAATTATAATTGATTTCCGAAATCAATACCTTGGTGGAATAGGTCGTTTTGGTGAAGTGGGCCTGAAAAGTTGCCCCACTGGTAAGGGTATCAGTAAATATCGATTTAGTCAGGTCGGATACGAGAGCGTTGGCATCCCACCTCGTGAACTGGTATCCGGGGCCTGGAATTGCCTCAATCTTAACCGGAACTCCGTCGAACCATACACCCTTAAATGGATAAGAAGGTGCTTTAACAGTGCTGATCTGAATGATGCCGGATCCCGCGGGTTCAACATTCAGGGTGATATTCACCGCTTTCGGTAACTGAAGATTACTTGTCAGATGGTTCCTGACAATATCGCTGCGGTTCGACAGCTCATCAACCATAATGCCGTGCAATTGATTAAACCAGTCGATGTAGCTGCTGGACGAAACGTTCGGATCGCCCCACCTCTGAAATCCGGATGGCATTTCGGGACGGGTAACCCGGGCGATTTCATCTGCAATAGATGTCAGGCGCTCCTTTGTCCAGGTGGTATTCATCAGGTCGGCATAACGATTAATGAAATAATCGCGGTATCTGTGGTTTAACATGGCCTTTTGCCAGATATGGATATACCGGTTCTGAGTATCGTAATCCAGCATGATCCGGATGAGATCGGTATTTCTGTCGGACCATCCGTTTGGATTCAGTGAAAGCTCAACGTCGACCAGGCAGAACCGCCAGCGGTTGCCGGTTTCGGGGCTGCGGTAAATCTTGATATTATTGTAAGGCCAGTCAATATCTGCTATCCAGGATTCGGCACAGATATAATCAGTGTAATATTCAAGGTCGAAATACCTGTTCGCTTCATCCCAGAAACTATCAGATTCCGTATTGAGATTTAAAAAACTTTTATAATCCTGATCGAACCGGTTGAGAGGATCCTTTCCGCAAACTGCGCGCAATGCCCCACCATACCAGTAGGATACGGACAGGATATCCAGGGAATCAGCCTTGGTTCCGAGATGCTGCCGGAAGTAATCCTCATCTATTTTTTCACGAAGCTCATACAAACCCCAGTAATTGCCGTTGAGATATACCTGCACCGGAGCATAAGCGGCGAAAGTATTATAAGTACTGTCGCCCAGGCATTTTACCTCAACCGCATCCTTGCACAGGTAATTAAGGTATTGGTTCGAGCCATTTCTCAGGTAAAAGGTTGCATAAGATTTCCGGTCTGTCCGCGCGGGTATCAGCGGATACTCAATATCGCCATCGCCCAGGGCACCATTTCCCGGTTCCACCCTGAAGGAATGCTGGGGTTGCGACCGGCTCCCCCCTGCCCCTCCATCGATCCTTATGCCTGACAGTTGGCTGACTGCAACCTCATGCGATCCGGGGATAAAATACTCTATACTGCATTGCTTTTTCCAGTCCTGCGCCCAATTATCATAAATGCCGCTTTCGCCGTACAGGTCTGCTGAATCCATGGTAATGGACAACACCCCGGCCGGAGTTGGATTTTCCCCGATAAAGTAGCTGTTTGTGACAACCGGACCGGCAAGTTTATGTCCGGTGCTGAAGCTGCGTACTTTCAGAACTGTACTGGAATCGATGACCAGAGGTGTTCCGCCATACAACCTGGATGTAGCCTTAGGAGTCTGTCCATCAGTTGTATAACGTAAAACAGAACCGGTGGCCTGACTGTTGAATGAACCGGTAACAGGTTCAGGATAAAAGCCACCCGGTAAAGAAACCACCGGAGATGTTTCCATCCCCTCAGTGTAGGCAATCTGGTTTTCATTGGTCGCGTTCGGTGTTCCCACCAAAAATATTGCCCGAGCCAAGGAACCGTCATACTGACTGCCTACGCTCGAATTTACCGGCAAGCCAGGCGGCAATTTCAGCGTATCAATCTGAATACCATCCGGATCTGTCAGGTAAATTGTTTCACCTTTGCTTGAAATCTTAAAATTTGCGTTCAGCTCCTCGTCGTAATCGGTTTTAAACCAAATCGGCACCGGCCGGAACTGGCTTGCTTTGCCCGACAATCCGAAAGAAAGGAATGACCGCAAGCTCATATCAATCAATCCATTGGTGAAATTATGACATTCAACTGCGAGAACATTCTTGCCGTTGTGCAAAAGCATACCTAAAACTTTCAGGTCAAGATCGTAGCACTCAGGCTTTTGGCTCTGGTACATTACCGCCTCATGCGAGCGGTCAGCTATTTTATTCCATTCAACAGAGCTCATGTTTGACCTGGCTATCTCGGTCCCGTTCAGGTAGGCCACAAAACCATCATCATAATCAACATGCAGCTTGGCCGCAACAATACTTTCAACATCAGTCACATCAAAAGAGATTCTGGTATAAACGGAAACTTTCCTGATCGGGATCAGGGTCTGATCGTCGCCATCCCCGTAACCAAATCCTCCCTGGTCCGATTTCCAGCCGGAGTCATCAAAAGAGGATTTCATCCAGGTAATTGCAGTGGTCGAATCGGGGCAAATCCATTTCCAGATATCATCCTCCCTGACAGCCGTTTCCCAGTGATTGATTCCGGTTTGAGCCTGATCAACCCCCGATGCAAAAATCAGCAACCACTTATTTGAGGGGATCTCCACATTTGGCAAAGTCCATTTCGCAATTCCACGTTCATCCGACAAATGATAACCCCAAAGATCAATCGGTTGACTACCGGAATTGTACAATTCAATCCAATCCGGATTACTCCCCGACACATCTGCAATCTGGGAAAGATTCCTGTTGGATGCTTCGTTGATTTTAATTTGGGCCCCCGCAGGCATCATCCAAAAGATACAGAATATCAGAAGAGTTATCTTTTTCATATAATTTCCGAAAAGTTGCGCTAAAATAACAATACAATTGACATTCGTGATTCTATTCACGAACTAATTGACCAGTCTGATTTTTGGAAGAAAATTGTTCATAATATGGTACTAAAAAGAAGAAAAAATAATCATCAATAATTCAAAATAATCAATACAATTGTAGCACAATAGAGATAATGTTTTTGCATTGTCAACTATTTAACAATGAAGACCTTAGCCCTCACATCACAGATAACATTTTTTGCGGATAAATGAAAAAAGAAGAAACCGTATCAGAAAGTCAGGAGACAGAAGATGCATCCAGTCTCGAACCTCCTGGTATTCAACCGGATAGCAGACAAACACCTTCGCTCACTATCCAGACATCCCCAAATACAGTTTTTACTGTCAGCAACAGGTCGATGGAGTTCCTGGCAAAGCATTTTCCGGGTACGGGAATAAATGATTGGAACAATTGGCAATGGCAGGTGCGAAACAGCTATACTTCACTCGATCAGCTCAACTCTTTTCTGGGACTTACCGATCTGGAATCCAATTCAAAAGCCTCCGGGAAAAATCTTCCGGTCAGGATTACTCCATATTATGCAAGTTTGCTTGATCCTGATAATCCGGAACAACCATTGCGGAGAACCGTTGTTCCCGTTGCACTCGAACTAAATGTATCCCCCGGTGAAGTTGAAGACCCGCTGAGCGAAACCTTTGACAGTCCTGTCAAATTAATTGTGCACCGTTATCCCGACAGGGTACTGTTCCTGGTCACTAATTTTTGCTCGGCTTTCTGCAGATACTGCACCCGCACACATATGGTTTCCAAACAGGATAAGGTTCACTCGAGCCAGAATGAATGGGACCTGGCCATTGAATATATAAGGAATCATGAGGAAGTCCGCGATGTGCTTCTTTCGGGAGGTGATCCTCTGACACTGAGTGACAGCCGCATAGAATATCTGCTGGCAAAACTCCATGAGATTCCTCACGTGGAAATTATTCGCATCGGAACAAAAGTCCCGGTGGTAATGCCGCAGCGCATCACCCGCGACCTGGTGAAGATGCTGAAGAAATATCATCCCTTATATTTAAGCATCCATTTTACTCATCCTGATGAAATCACCCCTGAAGTAATTGATGCCTGCAACCGCCTGGCAGATGCCGGAATTCCAATGGGCAGCCAGACGGTTCTGCTGAAAGGCATAAACGACGATGCAACGGTATTTAAGAAGCTTACGCACGAATTGTTGAAGATCAGGGTAAAACCTTACTATTTATATCAGTGCGATCCGATCCCCGGCTCAGCGCATTTCCGGACTCCATTGGAATCCGGCCTGGAAATCATCCGCAACCTGCGTGGCTTTACTTCAGGTTATGCTATCCCTCATTTTGTGATTGATGCCCCGGGAGGAGGAGGTAAAATCCCTCTGCTGCCTGATTATGTGATTGGCAGGGAAAACGACGACCTGATTATCAAAAATTATGAAGGAAAAACCTATCGTTTCCCTGATTACATTTAGCTGAACTCCCATAAATGATTATAGGAATAACCTACGACCTTCGCGAGGACTACCTTTCAATGGGGTTCAGCGAAGAAGATGCTGCTGAATTCGACACGATTGGCACTATCGAAGGAATTGAAAATGCATTGCAAAACCTAGGTCACCAGACTGAAAGAATAGGACACCTGCGCCTGCTGATGGAAGCCCTGATGGCCGGACGGAAATGGGACATGGTATTTAATATATGTGAAGGGTTTTATGGCATCGGCCGCGAAGCACAGGTGCCCGCCTTATTGGATGCCTTCTGCATTCCATATGTTTTCTCCAATCCGCTGGTCCTGTCGCTCACCCTTGATAAGGGGATGACAAAAAGAATAATCCGGGATGCCGGCATCCCCACTGCGGACTTTACCGTGATCAAAAACCTCATGGAAATTGCCGGTGTCACCCTGCCCTATCCCATTTTCGTTAAACCGGTGGCTGAAGGCACCGGAAAAGGAATCTCCGGCGAGTCAATTATCCGCACTCCAGAGGCACTTCAAGCACGTTGCTTATACCTCCTGAAGCGTTTTCATCAACCCGTGCTGGTCGAGACCTACCTGAACGGCAGAGAATTTACAGTCGGAATTACGGGTACCGGATCCGAAGCCCGTATAACCGGAGTAATGGAAGTCCTGCTCACTGACAAAGCCGAACAGGGTGTATATTCCTATACCAATAAAGAAGAATGGCGCGAACGGTGCCGTTACGAAATCGCCACCGGAGAAGTTGCAGATGCCTGCGAGAAAGTCGCATTAGCCTCCTGGAACGCTTTACATTGCGAAGATGGCGGTCGCATTGACCTCCGCTGTGATGATAAAGGAATACCTAATTTTATTGAGGTAAATCCGCTGGCAGGCATGAATCCGGTATATTCCGATCTGCCGATGCTCAGCCGGATGAACGGCATACCATATGATGAACTGATGAAAAGAATTATAGATTCGGCCATCAAAAAAACAGTCTTGCATGAATAAAGTAATTATCCTCATAAACCGGTTGTCTGATCAGCCTACAATAGATGAACTTGACGTATTCGATCAGGTGGAAGCCGTAGAAATGAGCCTTGATGAACTGGGGCTGGTTCACGAAAGGGAATTTGTTGATGCAGACCTTAAACCATTGATCAATAAACTTGGCAGTGAACCCCACGGACTGGCCTTCAATCTCGTGGAGAGTATAAACAACAATGCCGGCCTGGTCTATTTCATTCCCGCTCTTCTGGAAAGCCTGAACTATCCGTTTACCGGGAATCCTTCAGATGCCATGTTTCTGACGACACAGAAACCATTGGCCAAGAAGCTGATGAAACAGCTGAACATTCCAACGCCTGACTGGTTTAGTGCAAAAGATGCCATCGATCTCAATCCTGATACGCAATATATAGTAAAGCCTTCCAGAGAGGATGCGTCGATTGGAATCGATGAGGAAAATGTTTTCCGGGGGACACAGCCCGAGATTTTAGACAAATTCAGAAATCGCTGGGGGGAACATTTTTTCATCGAGGAGTACATTTCCGGAAGGGAATTCAATATTTCAGTGATGGCCGGTCCTGATGGAGTTGAAGTACTGGCTCCGGCGGAAATGCTGTTTATGAATTTCCCCGAAGATAAACCAACCATCATGGGATATTCAGCCAAATGGGATGAAAACACCTTCGCTTATCACAATACACAGCGGACTTTCGATATTCCGGAATCAGACGCTGCCCTGATTGCAGAAATCAAACATATTTGCCGCCAATGCTGGAAGGCCTTTAACTTGCGCGGGTTTGCCCGGGTTGATTTCAGGGTCGACAAAAACAACCGTCCCTATGTCCTGGAGATTAACGCAAATCCCTGCATCTCCCCTGACTCAGGATTCTACAATGCAGCGCTCCGGAGCGGATATACATTTAACCAGGTAATTCAACGAATTCTTGCCGACTTATGAACCCCGAATCAGACAATCTCACTATCCGGACCGAAGTTATTTCAACCGATCCGGCTGCGGTTGAACAAATCATTATCTCCTCTGGTTTTTTTCGTCCGGACGAAGTTCCGGTGGCTGTCGAACTTGTACAGGAAGGATTCGATAATGGTCGGGCCAGCGGATATGAATTTGTTTTTATTGAGGTTGACAGCCGTGCCGTTGCCTATGCCTGTTTCGGCCTGATCCCCTGTACACTGTATAGTTACGACCTATACTGGATTGCCACCCATGAAGATTTTCGTGGTAAAGGCCTGGGTAAAATAATACTTAAGGAAGTCGAAAAATCAGTCGCAAAACTCGGCGGTAAAACAATCTATATTGAGACCTCCTGCCTGCCAATTTACCAGCCAACCCGAGCTTTTTACCTAAAAAATGAGTACCTTGAAAAAGCAAGATTTGAGAATTTTTACAATGATGGCGATGACAAGGTGGTTTATTCGAAGATTGTGACAGGTGACAGGTGACA
>CAILAQ010000913.1 GCA_903832165.1 uncultured Bacteroidota bacterium
CATATTTCGGAGATTGCCAGGGCAGGGTTTAAAATTGTCATGACACCGCTGGATCCGCTCTATTTTAACCTGTATGAAAACGAAGAGCGCGCGATCACCCCATTGGCCTATCCCGGACTGATCCCGCTGGAAAAGGTCTATAATTATGAACCGGTGCCGGCAGGTTTATCAGCTGCAGATGCCGGGAACATTATCGGCGTTCAGGCAAACCTCTGGAGCGAATATGTTAAGGACGGGCGCGGCGCTGAATACATGACTTTCCCAAGGGCGTGCGCACTGGCCGAGGTGGCCTGGTCGAAGCCGGAATCAAAAGATTACGGCGATTTTATCAACCGGCTGAAAATAAACAGCGCACACCTCGATAAGCTCAGCGTGAATTATTCGGAATATTTCAGGATGCCGGATCAGGTTAAGCCTCCTGCACCCCTGGATTTTTATGTCGATATTTCCGGTAACGATGCCAATCCGGGAACAAAAGAAAAACCGGTGGCCACACTGGAAGCCGCTCGCAACCTGGTCAGACAGTACAAGGCTGTCATCGGCGGGCCCCGCGGAAATATCACCGTGTGGGTGGGCAAAGGGCAGTACGACCTGGATAAGCCGTTTGTCCTGAATGAGAACGACTCGGGCGAGCCCGGCTCGCCGGTTGTATGGAAAGCAGTGGAGTCCGGTCAGGTAAGCATTAACGGGGGCAGGAATATCGCACCGGAGAAGTTCACCGGGATAACGGACAAGAAAATTCTAAAAAGACTTTCTATCGAAGCAGCCGCCAAAACCAGACAGGTGAGCCTGAAAGACCTCGGTATTTCCGATTATGGACAGCTGCGGCAATATGGCCATGCGATATCCGTAAATCCTGCTCCGCTCGAGCTTTTCTTTAATCACGAAGCCATGAGGCTGGCGCGATATCCGAACACCGGCGACCTGAAGATCGGTAAAGTGGCCGACGCAGGATCTGTGCCGCGTAACCGCGACTATACCGGTCGCGGCGCGCTGTTCACCTATACCGACCAGCGTCACGCCAGATGGGCCGGGCAAAAAGATATCTGGCTGCAGGGAACTTTCAATTACGGTTTTGCCGATGATAATGTGCTGGTGGAAACTATCGATACCATCAGCAAGACAGTAAAACTGGCCATGCCCTCACTCTATGGCGTGGCCGGCGGACAGGATTACCAACAGTATGTGGCACTCAATATTCTCGATGAGCTCGATTCTCCGGGAGAATGGTATCTCGACCGTGCCTCCGGGATTTTGTATTTCTGGCCTCCTTCGGAAATCAAGGGCAGTTCAATCATGGTATCCATACTCGAAGAGCCGGTGATCTGTCTGGAAGGGGTGGCAAACATTAATTTTACCGGCTTTACCATCGAAGCCGGAAGAGGCATCGGAATTTATATGGAAAGGGGGATTGCAAACCTCGTAGCCGGCTGCACGGTACGAAATATAGGCACCACAGGAATCTTTATGGGACAGGGCGCCAAACAAACCGTGCCATTTATTACACATGATGATTATGAGGGAGTTCCACTATCGCGCTTTGCCGGCAGTCTGCAGGCCCACCTGTACAAATACCCGGCTTGGGATCGCTCAGCCGGCACCAGTAACGGTATCCTGAGCTGCGATATTTATAATACCGGCAGCGGTGGAATTGTTCTGGGAGGCGGTGACAGAGTACAGCTGGTTCCGGGCAATAATTACGTGGAAAACTGCAAAATCCATGACTATAACCGGCGCAATAAATTTGTTTGGGCAGGAATCAATGTCGACGGGTGCGGAAACCGCGTATCGCATTGTGAAATATATAATTCCGATTATCAGGGAATCTTCGTCCGGGGTAACGATCACCTGTTCGAATACAATAATGTGCATCATGTTACCTTGAATTCCAACGACACCTCCCCCTGGTATATCGGCCGCGATCCGAGTAACGCGGGCAATGTGGTACGCTATAATTATTTCCACGATTGCGGAAATGTTAACCGGATGACCATGGGCATCTATTGCGATGATTCCAGTACAGACGTGCTGGTATACGGCAATGTATTCTACAAGATGAATACTACTTATGGCGTACTGTTCTCCAATACCGGCCGCGACCTGAAAATGATCAATAATATTGTGATTGAACCCGTGGCGCAGACATTCGTGGTGTCGGCACATTATTATACCTGGGCCGCCAATGAGGCAGTGCCCATGCTCGGCGAAAACGGTCTCATCCGCAACCGCCTGCTGAAAACAGTGAATATTCTGAAACCACCCTACAGTGTCAGATATCCTGAGCTGGTTGATTACCTGAACCCCATCGTTGAAGGTAAGGAGTGGGAGGGCATGCGCTCTCGCGGCAACATCATGAGCAGAAATCTTATTGTGGGTGGTCCCGAAAATCCTGTCCGCCTGATGGGTGGAAAATATGCTCAGTGCGATACGGTAAATAATTATCGTACCACTGCCGATCCCGGGTTTATCGATTACGGCAGCCAGAACTTCAACCTGCGGCCCAACGCTGAAATATTTAATAAAATCAAAGG
>CAILAQ010000914.1 GCA_903832165.1 uncultured Bacteroidota bacterium
GCTTGCTGTTGCCAGCTTTGACAGGCATTTGTATATCTGTAATAATCAAATTAATTTCTATTCCGGATTTGCAGATATTCACTGCTTCTTCACCATTCAAAGCCCAGAGAATCTGAACCCCGGTTTTTCTAAGCGCCTCGGCAAGAAACATGTAATTGAATTCAATATCCTCAGCTATCAGAAAAACCAAAGACTCCCATTCATATCGAAGGACCTTTTGGTTATAAAGATTCAGGTCGAACGGCTTCTCCATTTTTGCTCCTTTGCGGTCAGTTTCTTATAAAGGTCATGCGGTCCCCGACAGCTATCCGGTTGAGCGCGCAATATCCCGCATTGACTTCCACCACATATCTGGCAGGAAATTCCGAAGGTATTGGCTGCTCATTCAGAATGGCCACATTTTCGTGAATTTTAACAATTACTTTATTAGCGTTAAGGTAAAGAATATCCAAAGGCAAATAGGTGTTCTTCATCCAGAAAGAACGAAGCTTCTCATCATCAAAAATAAAAAGCATTCCACGGTTAATATCCATTTGCCGCCGGTACATCAGTCCCTGCTCACGCCTTCCGTCATCTACCGCTAATTCGATATCTAATTTGGAAAGAATCACTCCGTTATCCTTTAGAAAAGTTAACTCGCCATGCTTTGTGAATTGAGGTTCTGAAGAAACGGAGGTCGGAGTGCTGCTATTCCTGCTGATCACTTTCCGTATTCCTTTATCCGGATTATAAATCAATGCTATAATGAACAAAACAAGCATCAGCAAAGCTACGAAAAGGGTAGGTTTACCCCCGAATTTCTTTTTTTTGGCTTTTATCCTCTTTTTTGGCTGATCTTTTTCTCGAATTTTAACCATGCGGAAAGTTTTGTGTGAATATACCAATTTTACCTTTGTTGAAGAATAGCACATTCATGCATTTAAAAAAAGCTTTCATAGATCAGATGAACCTTCTTGGAACAACCGGGGAGCCCTTTCTGTTTATTATCGACTTTGAAGGCATCGCGCCGATTATCTGCCCGCTGTCCGGGATCCCGCCAGAGATCAGGTATACTTTACCCGGATACGTTCAAAAAGATAAGCGAACCTCTAAAATCGGAAATCTTATTCTACAAAAGCGGCCTATGCCCTATGAAGATTACCTTGAGGCATTTGAAAAGGTACTTAAACATCTCAGGCAGGGAAACTCGTATCTGGTCAACCTGACTTTCCCCACCCCACTCGATACAGGACTATCAATCGAAGAAATATATGAATGGAGCGAGGCTCCCTATAAACTCCTTGTAAAAAATCGGTTTGTTGTTTTTTCACCTGAATCTTTTATTCAGATAAAAAACGGAATAATCAGCTCTTTCCCCATGAAGGGAACCATTGATGCATCGCTTCCCAATGCCGGAGAACTGCTTCTGGAGGACCCGAAGGAATCAGCAGAGCACACCACAATTGTCGACTTGATACGGAATGATTTAAGCCAGGTTGCCAGTAAGGTTGAAGTTGCCCGATACCGTTATATGGATCGGCTTCGTACCCATGACAAAGAAATCCTGCAGGTTAGTTCTGAGATTACAGGCCGCCTGCCGGAGAATTTCCATCATCACATCGGTACCATTCTGGATGTTCTGCTGCCAGCTGGAAGCATCTCCGGAGCTCCGAAGAAACGCACACTGGAAATCATCAGAGAGGCCGAAACCGGACCACGGGGCTACTATACCGGCGTGTTCGGTATTTTCGACGGGAAGAATCTGGACAGTGCCGTCATGATCCGATATATTGAGCAAACTGACCAGGGCCTGCAGTACAGAAGCGGCGGGGGCATCACCCATTTGAGCAATCCCCGTGCGGAGTATCAGGAAATGCTGGACAAAGTATACTTACACGTGACTCGTGACACGTGACTCGAACCGCGATAAAACTACAGAATGAAAGTCCATATCACACTAACAGCAAAGGATATCCACGAAGAGGAGCTTGCAGGAAAAGTGGCGGTGGTCATTGATGTATTAAGGGCTACCTCAGTAATTATTACCGCTCTTGCGAATGGGGCTGTGTGGGTAAAAGCTGTGGCATCCGTTGAGGAAGCATTCCAGCTCAGAGGCCCTGGTATTTTACTGGGTGGCGAGCGTCATGCATTACCCATCGGGGGTTTCGACTTAAGTAATTCACCACTCGAATATACGGCCGGGAAGGTTATGAATAAAGGAATTGTATTAACCACCACTAATGGCACCCTGGCTGTTTCCAGATGTGGTTCCGCGGACAGGCTGCTGATTGGCTCATTCCTGAATCAGTGCTTTCTGGCAAAGCATCTGGTTATTCTCAACCAACCGGTTGAGCTGATCTGTGCCGGAACCAACGGAGAATTCTCCCTGGATGATTTTCTTTGCGCAGGGGCGATATGTGCC
>CAILAQ010000915.1 GCA_903832165.1 uncultured Bacteroidota bacterium
AGGCTTTTCATTAAGCGGCAGCGTTGAAATCCTGAATGTTGCCGGCGGATTCTGAGCAGCAAGAAAAGCAACAACCAAAACCGGCAAAAGGCTTGTCAGCATCAATCTCTTCATCGTCTTTCCCATATATATTAATTATGACTATTCCCTGTCTTCCGCCCGGGGGTTTCTCCCATCCCGAATACCTCCCCAAGCTTCTGATCTAGCGGTCCCGCCTCCTCGCTGTAACGACCAATGATCATACCGGCGCGATCGATCAAAATCTTTGTAGGTAATGAATGAATCCCGTATTTATCACTGAGGTCGGCATCGTTAGGTTGATTGTTCAACCGTTTGGCCATATCCAGTCCTCTCAGCACATGGCGCCACGGCAATCCATCCTTTTCCACTGCTTTACGCCAGGCATCCGGTTTTGAATCATCATCTGAAATACCAATAAACTCTATGCCTTTGTCTTTAAGTCTGGCATACAATTCCTTCAGATGGGGATTGCCCTTCCGGCACGGACCACACCAGCTGGCCCAGAAATCAAGGAGAACATATTTCCCCCTGAAGCCGGAAAGCTTAAGAGAATCTCCATTGATATCAATCGTTGAAAAATCAGCTGCCGGGCTGCCGGGTGAACCGCTGCGGAGCTGCTCAATCTGAATAAGAAGGTCCTTTCCATCATCTGTTTGCTGAACCTTGGCCCCCAAATTATTATAAATCTGCTGCAAGGAGTCCAGCGGCCATTCGCTTACATGAAAACGGAGCATGTATGCCGTAACCGGTGAAGTTGGGTGAGACTTGAAAAATCTGAGATCGGCGGCTGTGATTTCTGTATTGAATGGATCGAACTTTGCCCGAACTGAATCAGCCCGGTCCTTCAGGTCTTCGAGTTCTGCTTCATTCATTTTTGCGCGGATAGCCTCCCTGTACTTATTATTTACTAAGTCAAATTCAGCATTAAGTGGTTTCATCTGCTCACGCAACGGTTCCTTGGATTTATTCAACTCAGCCAGATCATTCTGCGTTAAAGATCCATCAAAAATACCATTGGTGAAATTGTTCAGCTTAAGCGTTGCCTTCATTTCAGCCGGTTCAAGAAAGAAGCTGGCTGAATTTAATTCATTTCGCTTTTCTTCCTTTAGCTGCAGGTAGGCAATGGAAGGCTCCTCAATTTTCCCCCTGAAGGTAAACCTGCCATCTTCCAGAGCGGAGCTGTCCTTAACCCTCTTGCCATCAGGGTCACTGTAATACAAATAGAGCCATCCATCTTTTAATCCTTCGATGCTACCCTTTATTACAAAATGATCCTTATGGCTATTCTGCGTACAAGCCAACAGCAGTGCTACGATTAACAACAGTGGAATTTTTTTCATCATCTTCCGGTTTTTATCCCTTCTCGGATATCATCCGAAGCCGGGTCTTATCGAGTATCTGAATTTTCGAACAATCGGATTTAATCACACCCAGGGAATCCAGTTCTTTCAATATCCTTACCACACTCTCTTTGGCCATATTGGTTAACTCTCCAAGTTCCTGCCTGGTCAGAATGATATCGAAGTTATCACGTTTAAATACTTCATCCGAAAATAGCAGGAGAGCCTCAGCCAGTCGCCCGGCCATTTTCTTTTGCGTAAGGCTCACCAGTTTCTTATGTGCGATAAGAGATTTCATGCTCAAATCCTTGATCATACCGGATGCAAATTCAGGATTTTCCCTGATTAACTGATTAATGATCTTAAAACTTATAAAACAAGTTTGAACATTGGTCAGCGCAGCCACTGAAAAGGCATAGCGATCATCGATATGAACACCGGGCCCGATAATCAGGCTTGAGGGTAATACTATATCAAGGATATTATTATTTCGATCAGGTCCTTCAACATATGCTTTGGCCATGCCACTGGAAAGAAATAGGGCGCTGGCAGCTGGCGATCCCTGCTTTATCAATATTTCGCCAGGCCTGAATGATGCTTCGTACCTGTTTTCATTGACAAGTTTTATCTCGATATCCGAAAGATTTTTAAAATTTTCCCAGGCAACGGGGCAATTTTCACAACTATGCGCCAAGCGATCACTCATCATATCGTATGCTTAAAGATTGATATAGTTCGATTTAGCTACGCAAGTTAATAAACACAATTAATATCACGTCATTCATTGATAAATATCAATACTTATTATCATATCTATCAATGTATAAACATCCATACATCACCATTATCGTTCCTTGAATAACAAAGGGGCTAGCTACCTTGTAACGCGAAACTATCAAACATTTAATAATTTAAAATTTAGACTATGAAGAGCCTAATCAGACTATTAACAATTAGTGCTTTTGCTGCGTTTATGTTCACCGCATGCGAAGGACCGATGGGTCCCGCCGGTAAAGACGGAGCAAATGGCACAAACGGAAAAGACGGATTGAATGGCCAGGATGCCAATTCTTTCTGCGTGAAATGCCACAACACAGCTAACTGGACTGCAAAAGAAGCGCAGTATCAACTGTCGAAGCATTTCACCGGTAACACCAGTGCAAGAAATACCAAGTATTGCGCAAGATGCCACACCAGCGACGGATTCCAGGAAATTACAGCCCAGAATAAATATGTAGTTTCTAACGACATTCCGAATGCTGTCAGGATTACCTGCAAAACCTGCCATCAGCACAGCGTATTTGATTTTGCTGAAGACACCATGGCTCAGATCCTGAGAACCACAACTCCTATTCCTTTGAATTACAACGGAAACACTACAACAACTGATTTCGGTCCGATCAACAACCTTTGCGCAACCTGCCACCAGATTCGTGGGGTGACCTCAGTTAACTGGACTGACAGTCTTGGAGTAATTAAAACTTTTAATCAGCTTCCTTTCTTCCCGTTCAACAAAGCCGGACAGGATGACAAAGCTGATGTTAAGTTCCAGGTTGGAGTGAATTTCTCTGTTCACGATGGCAACCAGTCGAACCTTTTCACCGGTATCAATGCTTATGAATATGCAGGAGTGAACTATGTCCGCACCTGGAAGCACTCGGCAAATGATTGTATCGATTGCCACATGAATGAATACAACGCCACCACAAAAAGAGGCGGTCACTCATTATGGCCAAACGAAGAAGCTTGTGCTGCCTGCCACGGTGGTGACAAAATCACTCCAACTCAGGCCCTGATTGATGCCAAACGCATCGAACTTGCTGAATTGCTGACAACCCGTAAGGTATTCAAGAAAACCACAAGCACTGCAGGTGTTGTATCATACAGCGCTGTTCCAAGTCATGACTTCTACGGAACATTGTTCCCGACTACCGAAACCACCACCAAATTTGCTACCGCCCTTGCCTCCAACCCAACTGTTAGCCCGACTACCGGTTTGGTTATTCCTGGAAACAAAGTTACCATGGCAGTTGATAAAGATTTTGCAACCAGAATTGGTCGTCCATGGAAATATGGCGAAATGGGTGCTGCATATAACTATGGTTACATCAACAGCGAATTGTCGATGGGCGTTCACAACCCGGTTTATGCTTTAAAAGTATTACAGTCCTCAATTGATTGGTTGAAGGCCAACTAATTTGAATCTGATATAAAAAAACCCGGCTGAATCAGCCGGGTTTTTTTATTTAAAAGTAGCGGAGGACCCGCGGGCATGGCCGTCAACCTAAGGGCTATCTCTGCTATAAAAC
>CAILAQ010000916.1 GCA_903832165.1 uncultured Bacteroidota bacterium
AGGTCACCATGAAGTTGGAAGTCAATACTTCATGGACACTTTATACTATTAATTCGGAACTCGTAATTCTGAATTGGAATCTCTAACTTCTATTATTTATCTTTGTGTCATGCAGCCAATACCCGAAAGCGCCCTTCTATGGGCGGGTTTTGTAGTTTTTATTATCCTCATGCTCGTGTTGGATCTTGTTATCTTTAATAAGAAAACACACGAGATCAAAATGAAGGAAGCTTTGCTGACCAGTCTTTTCTGGATCAGTCTGGCTATCATATTCAACCTCGGCGTTTGGAAGTTTCTTGGACCCCAGAAAGCTCTTGAGTTTTTGGCGGCTTATCTCATAGAGGAATCTCTCAGCATAGACAATTTGTTCGTGTTCATCATGATTTTCGCCTACTTCCAGGTGAACCCCCGTTATCAGCATAAAATCCTTTTCTGGGGTATCGTGGGAGCGATGGTGCTAAGGGCAATTTTTATTATCACGGGGGTCGCCCTGATCAACAAGTTCCATTGGGTAATTTACATTTTCGGGGCTTTCCTGATCTTCACCGGTGTTAAAATGGCGTTTAATCAGGATTCAAAAATTGAGCCCGACAAGAATCCTTTTATCCGTCTGGTTAAAAAGATGTTCCCGGTGACCACGGACCATCGTTTCGGTCATTTTTTTGTAAGGATCGATAACAGGCTGCATGTCACTACGCTGTTCATTACCCTGGTGATGATCGAATTTACGGATGTCGTTTTTGCTGTGGATTCAATTCCTGCAGTATTGGCAATTTCCAAAGATCCGTTTATTGTTTACACCTCCAATGTGTTTGCCATACTCGGACTCCGATCACTCTATTTCGCACTGTCCTCCATCATCACCTATTTCAGATATCTGAAATACGGACTCTCGGCGATACTCGCTTTTGTTGGAGTAAAAATGTGTATTTCAGGGCTTTATAAAATACCTATCGGGATATCGCTCGGTGTTTTGGTTGGGATCCTCGGTATCTCGATACTGCTGTCGGTGATTGTTCCGAAGAAAGTGACGAGTGACGAGTGACGCAGTCTTCAGTCTACAGTCTTCAGTCTACAGTCTACCGATCTTCTTCTTCGTCTTTCGTGTCATGTGTTTCGTGTCACGTTCCTCTCTGTGTTAATCAAACGTTATGTTATCGTTATCTTTGTGTGAATCTCAAGGTTTATTCGATTCAAGTTCAAATATTTGTAGTATGCAAAACAGTGGAATGAAAATTGGTATACTTACTGCCGGCGGCGACTGCCCTGGTTTGAATGCAGCAATCAGGGGAGTGGGTAAGACTGCCATGCTAGAATTCGGAATGAGAGTTTTCGGCTTTTCTTATGGATTTTCAGGATTGATTGACAATGATTATCAGGAACTTACAGAAAATCAGTTGTCGGGAATACTTACCCATGGGGGAACCATACTTGGAACTTCACGTGAGAAACCTTTTAAGAAGGAAGAAAAGATTAATGGAAACGGGAATGGAAATGGGAACGTAGTTTTTACAAAACCTGACCGCATCAAGGAAAATTACAAGAATCTTGGTCTGGATTGTCTTGTTTGTATCGGTGGCAATGGCACCATGAAAACCGCTAATTTATTAAGCCAGGAAGGTTTAAATATAGTGGGCATTCCAAAAACCATCGACAATGATGTTTGGGGAACCGATATGACTTTCGGTTTCGACTCCGCTTTGCAGAGTGCAACGGATGCAATTGACCGGCTGCATTCCACCGCCAACTCACATCGCAGGATAATGGTTATCGAAGTTATGGGGCATAATACGGGATGGCTTGCCTTATATGCAGGATTAGCGGGAGGTGGAGATATTATCCTCCTGCCTGAGATTCCCTATTCTGAGGATTTAATTATTGACTGCATAAAATCCAGATATGCACATAAAAAGCCTTATTCAATTGTAGTGGTCGCAGAAGGCATTAAGCACGATCCCAAGAAAACAGCAGCAACGCATATCGCCGATGTCATTAAGGAGGGTTCTGGTTTCGAAACCCGTGAAACCATCCTGGGTTATGTCCAGAGGGGCGGAACGCCGAGTCCGTACGATCGGGTTCTGGCCACGCGTTTTGGTTCGTATGCCGCCGAATTGATTTCAAATCATGAATTCGGTATAATGGTTGCCATTCAAGGGAATGAACTCGCCACTATTCCATTATCAGAGGCCGGAACACAAACAAAAATGGTAGATCCCGGCCATCAGCTCATCAGTCATGCCCGGTTTATCGGAACATCATTCGGAGATTAAAATATGAAGACACTGATTATCACCCGCCATGGAAAGGCCTCTGAGGCCCTGGAAAGCCAGCCCGACATTTTACGGGCATTATCCACGCGAGGCTTGAAGGACATCAAGGTCATCGGCCGGGAGTTGTCGAAAAAGAATCTCATACCCGGACTGATTCTGTCGAGCCCGGCTATTCGTTCGGTGGAAACAGCACGACATTTGGCTGGTTGTCTGGATATTTCAAAGTCCTTGGTTCTCACGAGAGACTCACTCTATGGCAATTTCTCCAATGAAATTTTTTCTTTCATGGAAACCACTTGTCCCAGCGAAAAAATTGTCATGGTTGTTGGCCATAATCCCTTCCTGCTTCTCATGATTGAGTACCTGTCAGGAGTGATTTTGGAAAGCTTTCCAACGCTCGCAACTTTAGTACTTGATTTTGACATAGAAGGATGGGGTGAGCTAACGGAAAAAAAAGGTACAATGAGGAAGTTGTTTGTCCCCAGTGAATTGAGATAAAATAGGCAATATTCTATTTATATGAGTTCACTTCCATTAAACAAACAATCATACCGGCCAATGGAGATTTCGTGGCTGGCATTTAATCACCGGGTGCTTCAGGAAGCACAGGATCCAAGTGTTCCACTCATTGAGCGTTTTAAATTTCTTGGAATCTATTCAAATAATCTGGATGAGTTTTTTCGTGTCAGAATAGCTACACTAAAACGGCTGAGCGAAATGAAAACTGACCA
>CAILAQ010000917.1 GCA_903832165.1 uncultured Bacteroidota bacterium
GACGGGTGACGGGTGACAGGTGACGGGTGACGGGTGACAAGTGACGGGTGACGAAGAAGAAGATCGGGTTTCGAAGAAGAAGATCGAAAAACGGATGAATGATCGAAGAGTTGTCATTCCCGCGGAGGCGGGAACCCCGTCACTAACCGCGCAATTTTGCAGCTGGCAATAGGCTGTCGGCAGTAATTGATCCTGTAATTTCTGAATTCAACACTGGCCTTCGAATTTCATCATTCAGCCCTCATTTAAAAGTATTATCATCGGGGTAAGTCTCCATCATACCTTTATTGAGCGTGATTTCCCTGATGTCGCCTTTTGGCAGAATGATGCTGATGGTTTTATTGCCTGTTTTCCAGACGTTCATCAGTTTTCTGATGGTTTTTTCGGTGCCATCTTTATAGGTGACATTCAAAACGATGGGAACAGGGTAGCCTCCTTTGTTTTCAATGGTAACGTATGTTTCCGGTTTGCCGGTTTCCACTCGTCTGATGGCCAGATCGACATATCCGAAGTCGAACATCCAGGGTTTCCAAAACCATCCCAGATCTTCGCCGGCAATTTCATTAAATGTGAAAAACAGGTCGTAGGGTATTGGGTGCTTCCCTTCCCAATCAGTTGAGAATTTCTTAATCGCAAGCATAAACTTTTCTTTCCCCAGATAATCATATAGTAAGCCGAAAACAGCAGTCGGCCTGAGGTAGGTGACATATCCGTAGGTCATATCCGGCAGACCATACGACACTAGCATCGTTGGAACATCCACTCCTTCGGTAGCTGCCGATTCATTGTATTTTTCTGCCAGCAAGCTCTTGAACATCATGCTGGTATCACCCAAAATATCTGAAAATGCCAGAAATCCGATAAAGGTCATCAGCCCTTCGTCCATCCATCCATATTTTTGTTCGTTAATGCCCACATTAAAGGGGAAATAGGCATGACCGATTTCGTGTGAGGTCACCATAGTCATTTCTCCGGGACTGCTGTAATCCTCCTGGTTGATTATTCCCGGGAACTCCATGCCGTTCGGACCTCCCTCGAATACGTTTACCTGCTTGCCCGGAAAAGGTATGCCCGGAGCATTTTTTGTAAATGATTCAACTGATTGCCGACCTACCTCTGCCACTTTGCTGAAGGTTTTTGAGGTGATGCTGTACGCCGAATTTATTGGGATCCTGCTGTTTCCGACCTTAACACTGGTGGCATCCCAGAGATACTGGTTACTGACTCCAAACGCGAAATCTGTCTGGTTTTCTGTTTTATATTTCCAGAGATGCTTTTCGCCCGGTTTTGTGATCTGATTTTCAATCCGATCTTTTTCACTGATTATATGAATCACAGAATCTGAAAGAGAAGCCTTTTTTATCCTGTCAAGATATTTTTCGGTAAAAATTTCCTCTGCATTTAGTAAAGCTCCCGATGACCAGATGGCATATCCGGCAGGAACCGTTATCTGAACATCGAAATTCCCATAATCGCCGTAGAATTCGGCATTACCCTGATGACCCACCGAATTCCAGCCATCAATATCGTCAAACACGCAGATTTTCGGGTACCAGTAAGCGATAAAGAAATTGGTTTTGTTGTAGGTGCCTTGCCGGCGAGCCAATGTTTCCGGCATCTTCTGTTTCCATCCAATCTCAATAATAGTTTCTGATCCCGGAGCTAATTTTCTGGGAACGGTAACCACCATTATCGTGGAATAGAATTGAAGAAGCTTACTGTCTATAGGAGTGCCATTGACTTTCATATTAAGGATTTCAACCCCGTCATGGATGTTTTCAGGCTTTGTGTCAGCATCCCTGGCTGCCCCTTTTTTATATAAATTCTGATAAAGGTTGAACCTCAGCCTGGCTAAAGAATCCTTGCTGTTATTTTTAAAAGTGATAGTCTCAGTTCCAGTGAGAATTTTGGTTTCCGGAAAGAACTCTGCCCGGATGGAATAATCGGTGCGATTCTGAAAATAGTTTTTGCCCGGAGTTCCGTTTACATTTCGAGTTTCGTTCGCATAAGCTCTCTTGATTTCCAGAGGCATATAGAGATCAGTGGTTTTTTGTGCTTTTATTTCACCGGCTACAAAAAGAAAAGGCAGGATAAGCCAGATAAGGATCGACTTCTTCATGGGTTTTATTTTTCAGGTTATCGGGTTTACTATAACAAGACCGGAAAAATATTGAAACGCTGCAAAATGCAGGAAATCCGGCTATATTTATAGGATGTTTACACAAAGAATTGCCGTGGTAAGGGACGGGATCCCCGCCTTCGCGGGGATGACACCTCTTCGAAGCAATTTTTCGTTTGCCGATCTTTTTCTTCGAAACCCGATATCAAGGGAGGACCCGCGGATCCTCCCCTACAGTCACCCGTCACCTGTCACCCGTCACAATATTAACCTCTAATTTCACCCGAAATGCTCTTCGGCCTCCACATCATCGACCTCGCCATAATCCTGGTTTTCATTGTTGTTATGCTCTATATCGGCAAGCAACAAGAGAAGAAAAATAAGAATACTGATGACTTTTTTCTTGCGGGCAGAAAGCTCGGTAAGGCCTATCAGTTTTTTCTGAATTTCGGGACGTCAACGAATGCAGATCAGGCTGTGGCTGTATCGCGTGAGGTATACCGGCAAGGAATCGGTGGAATGTGGATACAATTTCTGGTGCTTTTTCTCACTCCTTTTTATTGGTTTTCCACTTTTTTCTTTCGTCGTGTGAGGCTGACCACCATCGGCGATTATTTTACCGAGCGGTTCAATAGCAAATTCCTGGGTGGCAGTTATGCGGTGTTTACCCTGCTGATGGCCTTACTTGGAGGTGGAGTAGGGTACATGGTTGCCGCAAAAACCATGGTGGCGATGACCCCAAAACCTATCGAAGCCTGCA
>CAILAQ010000918.1 GCA_903832165.1 uncultured Bacteroidota bacterium
AGGATCTTGTAATCCGTTTTATGAGCCAGCTTGGTCTCGGTACCCTTGCGTGTCACCGTCCACAAAAACTGATCGTTGTATTTGGTGTGCGCAAAGGGCAATCCCTGAAACCAGGAGGGTTCGCTGCCCTCTTTTGTGACCATCGGCTTCAATCCTGCCTTGGCAAATTGTGCGGCCACATATTGTGCTGCAATGGCATATTCAGGGGTGGTCGCCACCCTTCCATTCATATAATCCGAGGCAAGAAAGTAAATATGAGTGCGCAGTTCGTCTTCAGTGATTGACTTATATCCGGCGTCAGACTGCTGCTGGGCCACGAGCGATCCTGCTGATACGAAGAGTGAAATGAGCAGGGTGAGTAAAGAGGCTTTTCTGTTCATGATCTGTCTATTTTGGTTTTAAAATTATCACATTATCTCATTATCTCATCATCTCATCATTCTGGCGCCCTGAAGTGAAATATTTATGTGCTTATTTTTCCATTTGGGGCAGTGATTTGCATCTATATTAAAAACTTCAAATCATGAAAAAACTGAGTATTAGAAGATCGGGTGACCAACCAACATTAAAAGAATCATCAGCTAATGTTCGTACCTTTGGGAAAATCAAAAAAATGGAACGCGTTATTAACCTGCATATCCAGAGACTTCCAGAAGGCTTTTATCTTGCTACATCCGACTCTATTCAAGGTTTAGTGGCACAGGGCAGGACAATTTCTGAGACAATAGAAATTGCAAGAGACATTGCAAAAAAGCTTATCGAAGCGCAAGAGGATAGCTTTGTTAATACTCTTGTTCCGCTCTCTGACAATTTCGATTATCCTATGATAATTGGCGTATAAATCACATTGGCACATTAGCACATTAGCACATTAGCACATTAGCGAATTATCAAATCTCCGTAATCTCAATCACCACACTGGTTTCATTGGCCGATGCCGAAACCCGCATGCCAACATTCATTAAATAATCACCGGTATAGGAATTCCCAGATTCTTCCAATGATTTTCTTGCTCCCGGCATCAGGTTGATCTCTTCCACTTTATAGGATTTTTTCGGATCCAGACCCTGCAAGCGAACCGGACCGTATAATGGATCGTACATCGGATGAAGCGTATAGGAAAATAATACAGCTTTGCTTTTGGCGGCATTGGCATACATAACCACTGCACGGCTATCCTCTAACGGCGAAACCAGACGGTACATATCGCCTCCCCAGATCACCGGACTCAACCGCTTGTAATTGGCTACAGCTTCCTGAACATATTTCAATTCATTTTCTTTCAGGTCCTTTACATTGATATCAAACCCCAGCTTGCCCATCATGGCAACATCGGTCTTAAACTTGATGGATTGCTTTCCCCAGGAGGTCACGTGATTACAAATGGCGAACGATGGGAAAAACTGCGAGTATCCCCATTGGATATATACCCGGTTAACCGGATCGGTATCATCGCTTGCCCAGAACTCGGTAAAATATTTCAAAAATCCATAATCGGTGCGGCCACCACCACCGGAACAGAGCATCATAGGCAAATCAGGATATTTTGCTTTAATCCGGTCCAGGACCTTGTACAAACCATGGGTATATTCAATAAACAGATGCGATTGCTGGTTCTTCAGATAAGTTGAATAAGCGCTGGTCATCATGCGGTTGCAATCCCATTTGAAAAAGGAAACTCCGGGTCCGGTCTGCATGATGTCATCAACCACCTTGAATACAAAATCCTGCACCGCCGGATTGCACAAATCAAGCACCAGCTGCGTGCGGTAATAATTCTCCGGCCGGTTCGGAAGCTTCAGTACCCAGTCGGGGTGATTCTCATACAGTTCGCTTTTTGGATTCACCATTTCAGGCTCAATCCAGATCCCGAATTTCGTACCTGTGATCTCGGCCTGCTTCATCAGGAAACCAAGTCCGTTGGTTAGTTTTGTCTTGGTGGTCTGCCAGTCGCCCAACCCTGATTTATCTCCGCTCCTTGGATATTTATTCCCAAACCAGCCATCATCCAGCAAAAACATATCCACACCTAAAGTTTTTGCATCCACGAACATATCGGCCAGTTTCTTCTCGTCGAAATTGAAGTAAGTGGTCTCCCAGTTATTAAGCAGGGTGAGGCGGGGTTTCTCCCCGTCTTTGATGCCATATTTTCGTGCCCAGGCGTGCAGGTTCCGGCTGGCCTGACCTTTACCGTTATTCGAAAAAGTA
>CAILAQ010000919.1 GCA_903832165.1 uncultured Bacteroidota bacterium
CTTTTATACTGCTGTTACAGTCAATCCGACTCAAATGGCAGAAGATATGAAACGAAACGGAGGTTTTATTCCTGGGGTAAAACCTGGTAGAAAAACTGTTGATTTTCTTGATACTGTAATGTCTAGAATTACACTTCCTGGCTCTATATTTCTTGCTATGATTGCCGTGCTTCCAGCTATGGCAAGATTGATTGGAGTAAATAGCCAGTTCGCTGCATTCTTTGGGGGGACTTCCCTGCTGATTTTAGTTGGTGTCGTTCTTGATACTTTGCAACAAATTGAAAGTCATTTGCTCATGCGCCATTATGATGGTCTGATGAAATCAGGCAGAATTAAAGGCCGCACAGGTAGTTCGGCTTCCATTTAGTTGATTTTCGCGTTCTTTGTATGTTTCAATTAAAGACAGACGAAGAGGTTGAATTGCTAAGGCAAAGCAACCTGCTTGTATCTGCTACTCTTTCTGCTGTTGCCGCTCTGATGAAACCCGGGATTACGACCCAGGAAATTGATCGGATGGCTGAGGAGTTTATTCGTGATCACGGTGGCTCACCGGGATTCAAAGGTTATAATGGTTATCCTGCTACCCTTTGTATCTCAATAAATGACCAGGTGGTACACGGAATTCCTTCACGAAGAGTTTTAAAGGATGGTGATATTGTATCAGTTGATTGCGGAGTTTTAATGAATGGCTTCAATGGAGATTCTGCCTTTACCTTTACGGTTGGGGAAGTTAAACCAGAAGCACTGAGACTAATCAGGGTGACTAAAGAATGTCTCTATCTCGGAATAGCTCAGGCTGTTTCCGGAAAACGAATTGGTGACATTGGTTATGCTATTCAACATCATGCAGAGATCAATGGATTTTCAGTAGTAAGAGAAATGGTCGGTCACGGTGTGGGACGCCATCTCCACGAACCTCCGGAGGTTCCAAATTACGGTAAACCCGGAACAGGAGAAGTATTACCAAACGGTCTTACTATTGCAATAGAACCCATGATCAATATGGGCAAAAGGCACATAAACCAGGATAAGGACGGATGGACAATCTGGACTACTGACAAAAAGCCTTCAGCGCATTTTGAGCATTCTGTGGTGATAAGAGATAATGCAGCAGATGTCTTGTCTGATTTTAATATTATTGAAGAAGCAGTTTCTAAAGTTTAATATATGCCAAAGCAACCTTCTATCGAACAGGATGGAACCATTATTGAAGCTCTGTCCAATGCGATGTTCCGCGTAGAATTGGAAAATGGGCACGTGATAACCGCCCATATTTCAGGCAAGATGCGTATGCATTATATTAAGATTCTGCCCGGAGACAAAGTAAGAGTGGAAATGTCTCCATACGATTTGACAAAAGGACGAATTGCATACCGATACAAAAATTGATAAAATAGCGATCATGAAGGTCAGAGCATCTGTAAAAAAACGTTCCGTCGAGTGCAAAATTGTACGTCGAAAAGGACGGTTATATGTAATTAATAAGAAAAATCCCAAGTTCAAGCAACGTCAGGGATAACTGGTATTTTGAAACAACTCATAAGGAATATCTTTTATGGCACGTATCGTTGGTGTTGATATACCAAACAATAAGAGGGGCGAAATCGCACTCACTTACATCTATGGAATTGGCAGAAGCACATCCCGTAGAATTCTGGCTGAAGCCGGTGTTGATAAAGATCAAAAAGTCCAGGATTGGAATGATGATCAAAGCGCCGCTATCCGTAATTTTATCAATGAGAACTATAAGATCGAAGGTGAACTTCGTTCTGAGACTCAGATAAACATTAAGCGTCTGATGGACATTGGTTCCTACAGAGGTATACGCCATCGTCTCGGCTTGCCGGTTCGTGGACAGAGTACCAAGAACAATGCTCGTACCCGTAAAGGAAGACGGAAGACCGTAGCAAATAAAAAGAAAGCGACTAAATAACCGTTAGATTATGGCAAAGAAGAAAGTTAAAGCAGCGAAGAAGCGGGTAGTGGTGGTTGAACCATTAGGGC
>CAILAQ010000920.1 GCA_903832165.1 uncultured Bacteroidota bacterium
GGCACCCTTGTCCGGCCAATCCATTTCTGCAAGACTTTACGTGACACCCGGCGCTGCACCGTCGTTTGCACAAAAATCTGTACAGGCTCTTATATATACAACTTTATGAAAAAAATCTTTCTTCCCCCAAATGTGACGAAGAGTCAACATCACCGGAATATCCATTTGTGAAGCAGGCTCTTAAAATACCCTCTTCAATTTTGTATTCAGAATGAGTGTGCTTTAACGGATTCTAGTCGGAGAAAGTATAATCAACAAAATAAGTAGAATGTGGTATTTGCTCAGTCTATGATAAAGGCAGATCCGAATTGTGTCTTCAACTGTAATCGAGGAATACTAGACTATGGTTGATTATTCCGCTCTAAAGTGCACCACCATTCCGCCGCAAAGTGCACCACTCCAAACAGGATGGATTCATAAGTTAAATTTAGACTTTTTATCCTATTTTTCTCTTCCTCAAAGTATCTCCTTCGAGTTCTACGCGATGGGCATTTCCTGCCAATCTGTCTAAAATGGCATCGGCCTGCGTGGGTTCTTTTAGGAACTCAAACCATTTGACCACGGGTAGCTGCGAAGTGACTATCATGGACTTCTTTCCATACCGATCCTCCAAGATCTGCAGCATAGCCAACCGGGTAACCCCATCCATCGGATGGAGACCGAAGTCGTCCAGGATTACCAGATGTGTTTTCTCAATTTGGTTGAGCAGTTTGATATAGGTGCCATCCAATTTTGATTGGGTGATTCTCTCCAGGAACCGGTTCATGCCAAAGTAGAGCACCCGGTATCCCAAGGCACAGGCCTGGCGTCCCAGAGCGCAGGCCAAAAAACTTTTTCCGCAACCCGTTGCGCCGGTGATGAGGATGTTTGCAGCCTGCTCCAGGTAGCGTCCATCAGCCAATGTGAGCAGCTGATCCTTCGTTAAGTTTCGAGCCGCATTACAATAGATTTGCTCGATGTGAGCATGGTACCGGAGCTTACTCTGGTGCAGATAGAGTTCTGTCTTTTGATTGACCCGGTGTTGAAGTTCCGCCTCTGCGAGTCGACCAATCAGCAGGTCGGCGGTCAGCTGCTCCTGGATCGGGGCAGTCAGCACCGCTTCATAGGCTTTGGCCATTCCGCTTAGTTTTAACCTTCGCAGTTGATCCACAGTTACTTGTACATTCATAAACATCTTTTTTTTGTTATTAATAGGATTTATCGATACGATTCAGCTCCCCGGATGTTATCATGTTCAGGGAGGGTTGCAAAGAGATCCGGTGGTTCGGATGGCTCCTGATCAAGATTGTTTTTCAATATGTTCTGGATGGTTTTGTAATTGATCCTAATGCCCTTGTTAGCTCTTTTGCAGGCCGCTTCCAGACGTTCCGGGTCGTACTTCTTAGCCAGCCGGAGAGTGCCTAAACAGGCATCATAGGTTTGTTCGATAAAGGACTTCGATGATAATATTCGTTCTATCGAAGCAGAAGTTTCGGTTCCGATACGGGAAGCTTGTTCCAGGAAGTCGTCACCGCTCCAGCCTCGCTGCTGTTTGTACCGAAGGTGTGATTCCGGCATGTGCTCCTCCAGGGTGGTGTACCGGTTCTGTCTAAAGCAGCGTTTATGAACAGCGATACGTTTGAGTCCGATAAATACTTCAACCACCTCACTGTCATAAATGATGCGGGTCTGCTGGCCGATATATTCCCAGGGAACGCTGTACTGGTGCCAGTCCTCACCCAGGATCACGTGATAGTTGGGCTTTACCTTGGCGTTGGTGCTTTTTTTAAGCACGAAGGGATGATCCGGCAATGGCCTTAGTAAAGGCTTTTCATCCCTCTCGAACCGCTCCCGCCGACTGGGAAGGTTCTTATACTGAGGTCGGTTATTTAGCACTTCAAGCTGCGTCAAAGCCAGGCTGACCAGCTGTTCATGGCTGGTAATCAGAACATCTCTTATGGGGGCATAGATATGCGTGTAAGCGATATCCACGTGTTTTTCCACGGTCGGTTTATCCTTGGGTTTTCCAGGCCGGGTCGCTTTTATGAAAATCCGGTTATGAACACCCCAGGCCTCAGCTGCTTCCGTAAAGCTGGGTTCATACCGGTCCGCCTTGGTGACCATCTGTTTCATGTTGTCGAAGAGGGACTCCTTGGGTACCGCCCCGGAATAGATCAGCATTCGGTTCAATGCCGGGATCAGGAGGTCCAGCCGGGCCGATTTCAGCGGTTCAACATACGTCAGGTTACTGTATGCCCAGGTACAAACCAGTGTCGGACACGCGATTACTTCTCCGGTAATGACATCAACATAGGAAAGGGATTTGCCGGCGAAGTCGATCTCGATAGTTTTTCCCGGTTCATTTTCTTCATGGTAGACGGGTGTCGGAGTCTTCCCGGTTTTTGCATATTGTTCACAAAACCAAGAGTATCCGTAACCTTCCGGATTCTTCTGCAAGTACTCCTGCCACAACTGATAAAGGGTCACTCCTGGTCTTTGGAGTTCCTTTTTGTAATACGCGGACTGACTGACAACAAAAGCGGCTCGGCCCGTTGGAGCTGGTTTCTCTTTTTGGGACAGCATTTTTTTCTCCAGCTCCGCGTCCTTCAATAAGAGAAGTGCTTCATAGCTTAGTCCGCTGGCCTCGGCCCGCTCCGCGTACGCGTTAACAGTCCTCCGGTTGGCAGGAACCATTTCGCTTATTTTTCGCGCCGAATAACCGTCGGATAAATACTGGATAATTTTCCGGATTTGTAGCATCGTTTTTGGCTTGTTTGACATTTACCCCGAGTTTTATTTAACCCAAGGTTAACGTCTGATTTCTACAAATCCATCGAATTGGAGTGGTATACTTTCTGCCGGAATGTCAGGCTGATCATTGCCGATCAACATCGATTTCTGAGAGAAAATCTACCGGCTAAAGTGGTGCACTTTGCAGCGGAAACAGTGGTGCACTTTGTAACGGAAACAGTGGTGCACTATGCACCGGTATACTCAATGGTACCATTTGGCGATTGAACTAAAAAAAATTATGGAGGGATGAAAACTTTGCGGTACCAATTTAAATATCCTATTTGGCGACCACTTCATTACAGCCATTACACGATATCAAAATAGCATCAGGCTAATTGCCATCCTACCAAGCTAAATTCTGAAATGTAAGAATCAATTCCTAGCAGGGACCTACATTCCTAAAGGCTTTAGTTAGAACTCCCAGAAGAACAATCTGAAGGGCCATTGATAGGCCAAACACTTGTCGAAGCCAAATAATCTTTGGTAGATTTAAAGATACTAAAGCCTGCCGAAGTTGCTATGAAGTTGGCTCAGAATCGTTCTGACAATAAATTCTTTAGAAAACCTCGATCTCTAAATACCTTTGATTTTTTGGTATGCTTTAATAAAAATATCAATTCTCTTAAGTAACGGCTTTTGTATAATACAACAATTACTAATATAACCTCTTTTATCAATAAATGCAAGGAAAGGAGTATTGGAGGATGAGGCAGGGAGAATTAAGTTACCCTTGATAATGTTATATGGTGTAATATCAATTCCCTTTACCTTAAAAAAAATAATTATTTCACGAAAATTCATAAATGAACAAATTATGATCAGGTCCTTTTTGACAATTAATGGATATTCCTTCTGCAATTTTTCTAAAATAGCTGCATAACAATCACTACAGAATGTTTGTTCAAGGTACAACAATATCTTTCCATTACCAATGGGTAAATCTGAAAAACAAAGACTATTTCCATAAGGGTCTTCTAAACTAATTGAATCGCCAACAAACGCACCATTCGTCAACCACTCAAGATAAAGATTATTATCTTCCAGTAGGGTATTCGTAACAGATAGCTCCCTTTCTGCAATTAGAGAACTCTTTGTTGAATTTAAATTATGCTCACTCA